>NZ_JBAGKI010000005.1:0-146068 GCF_036689795.1 Micromonospora palythoicola
CCCGGCGCCGACCCGGTGTCACCCGGGTCGGCGGCTCGTGGCTTCTCCGTCATACGACTACCTCATCCCTCTGCCCGTGCGCTCGGGTGGCCAGGACCGTCACTTCTTGTCCTCGTCCACGATCTCCGCGTCGACCACGTCGTCCGCACCGGGCCGTGCGCCGCCGGCCTGCGCGCCACCGGCCGCACCGGCACCACCGGCCGTACCGGCACCGGCCTCGCCACCCGGCTGGGCCTGCTCGGCCTGCTGGGCGTAGAGCAGCGAGCCCGCCTCCTGGGAGACCGTCGCGAGCCGCTCGTGCGCCGACTTGATCTTCTCGATGTCACTGCCACCGAGAGCGCCACGCAGCTCGCCGAGGGCCTCGTTGAGCTTCTCGCGGTTCTCGGCGGGGAGCTTGTCACCGTTCTCGGCGAGGAACTTCTCGGTCTGCCACTGCAGAGCCTCGGCCACGTTGCGGGTCTCGGCCTCCTCGCGGCGGCGCTTGTCCTCCTCCGCGTGCTCCTCGGCGTCCCGGCGCATCCGCTCGATGTCGTCCTTCGGCAGCGAGGAGCCGCCGGTGATCGTCATCTTCTGTTCCTTGCCGGTGCCCAGGTCCTTGGCGTGGACGTTGACGATGCCGTTGGCGTCGATGTCGAAGGTGACCTCGATCTGCGGCACGCCGCGCGGGGCCGGCGGGAGGCCGGTGAGCTCGAAGGTGCCGAGCTTCTTGTTGTACGCGGCGATCTCACGCTCGCCCTGGAAGACCTGGATCAGCACCGACGGCTGGTTGTCGTCGGCGGTGGTGAACACCTCGGAGCGCTTGGTCGGGATGGTGGTGTTGCGCTCGATGAGCTTGGTGAAGATGCCACCCTTGGTCTCGATGCCCAGGCTCAGCGGCGTCACGTCGAGCAGCAGGACGTCCTTGACCTCGCCCTTGAGCACGCCGGCCTGCAGGGCGGCGCCCACCGCCACGACCTCGTCCGGGTTGACGCCCTTGTTCGGCTCCTTGCCGGTGAGCTGCTTGACCAGGTCGGTCACCGCCGGCATCCGGGTCGAGCCACCGACGAGGATCACGTGGTCGACGTCGGAGATCTTGATCCCGGCGTCCTTCACGGCCTGCTCGAACGGGCCCTTGCAGCGGTCCAGCAGGTCCTGCGTCATCCGCTGGAACTCGGCCCGGCTGAGGGTCACGTCCAGGTGCAGCGGACCGGCCGCCCCGGCGGTGATGTACGGCAGGTTGATGTTGGTGGTGGTGGCGGCGGACAGCTCGATCTTGGCCTTCTCGGCGGCCTCCTTGAGCCGCTGCATCGCCATCTTGTCCTGCGACAGGTCGATGCCGTGCTCGCCCCGGAAGGTCTTCACCAGGTGATCCATGATCCGCTGGTCCCAGTCGTCACCACCGAGGAGGTTGTCACCGCTGGTCGACTTGACCTCGATGACGCCCTCGGCCAACTCCAGCAGCGACACGTCGAAGGTGCCGCCGCCGAGGTCGAAGACCAGGACGGTCTGCTCCTTGGAGCCCTTGTCCAGCCCGTACGCCAGGGCTGCCGCGGTCGGCTCGTTCACGATCCGCAGCACGTTGAAGCCGGCGATCTCGCCGGCCTCCTTGGTGGCCTGACGCTGGCCGTCGTTGAAGTAGGCCGGGACGGTGATCACCGCATCGGTGATCTGCTCGCCCAGGTAGGCCTCGGCGTCCCGCTTGAGCTTCATCAGCGTCCGGGCCGAGATCTCCTGCGGGGTGTACTTCTTGCCGTCGATGTCGACGGACCAGTTGGTGCCGATCTCCCGCTTGACCGAGCGGATCGTCCGGTCCGGGTTCGTCACCGCCTGGCGCTTGGCGACCTCACCGACGAGCACCTCGCCGTTACGGGCGAACGCGACGATCGACGGGGTCGTCCGCGAGCCCTCAGCGTTGGCGATGACGGTGGGCTCACCGCCCTCCAGAACGCTGACGCAGGAGTTCGTCGTGCCGAGGTCGATACCGACCGCACGTGCCATCTTCGCTTCCTCGCTTCGTTACGTTGAGCAGGTGACGGGCCCTCCCGTCCCGCTGCGCGGCACCTGCCGTCCGCAGCGACCCCACCTCAAGTTGAGTGAACTTGACTCAATAGTGCCACGCCCCCGGGAATCGTCAAGTCAAGGTTGAGTCGGATCGACGCAACTCACCAGTCCTACCGACCGGTTGTCTTACCTTGTGTCGGTCGGGCACGCTTTAGCGGTGACGACGCACGGCGATTCCGCCTCACCGTCCGGCGCGCCCGCCGTCGCAGCCCGCACCGGGTCCACCGGCGCCGGCGAGGACCGGCCCGCGCCCACCGGGGACGACACCCTGCCAGACGCCCTGACCAGTCTGCGCGCCGCGATCGGGGCGGCCCGGTTCCCGCTGGCCCTGCCCTCGGCCGAGCTGGCCGCACGCACCGTCGCCGCCCTCGCCGACCAGCTCGATGACTACCTGCTGCCCCGCCTGGCCCGCCTCGACGCTCCGCTGCTCGTGGTGGTCGGCGGATCCACCGGTGCCGGCAAGTCGACCCTGGTCAACAGCCTGGTGCAGGCCCGGGTCAGCGCGGCCGGCGTGCTGCGACCCACCACCCGGTCGCCGGTGCTGGTCTGCAACCCGGCCGACTCGGCCTGGTTCCGCCGGGGCGAGCTGCTGCCCGGGCTGACCCGCACCAACCAGCCCAGCGACGATCCCCGCACCCTGCACCTGGTCACCGCACCGGCGCTGCCCCCGGGGCTGGCGTTCCTGGACGCCCCCGACATCGACTCGGTGGTCGACGCCAACCGGGCCCTGGCCAACCAACTGCTCGCCGCCGCCGACCTCTGGCTCTTCGTCACCACCGCCGCCCGGTACGCCGACGCCGTCCCCTGGGAACTGCTGCACAACGCCCGAGCCAGGGGTGCCGTCCTCGCCCTGGTACTCAACCGGGTGCCCACGGAGGCGAGCGACGAGGTGGCCGCCCATCTCGCCGAGATGCTCGCCGAGCAGGGCCTCGACGCCGCGCCGCTGTTCGTGCTCACGGAGACCTGGATCGACGGGCAGGGGCTGCTACCGGGCCGCAGCACCGCACCGCTGGCCGACTGGTTCGCCCGGCTCGCCGCCGACGCGGAGGCCCGCGCGGCGGTGGTCCGGCAGACCCTCGGCGGCGCGCTGGCCCTGCTGCAACCCACCGTCGAGAGCCTGGCCCTCGCCGTCGACGAGCAGGTCACCGCCGCTGACGCGCTGGACGACCGGGTACGCGCGGCGTACCGGGCCGCGAACCGGACCGTCGAGCAGGGGCTGCGCGACGGTCGACTGCTCCGTGGCGAGGTGCTCGCCCGTTGGCAGGAGTTCGTCGGCACCAGCGACCTCTTCCGCACCCTCGAGGCGCGGATCGGCCGGCTGCGGGACCGCGTCATGGCCGCCTTCTCCCGCCGCCCGGCCCCCGCCGTCGAGCTGCGCGACGCGATCGAGTCGCAACTGGTCACCCTGCTGCGGGGGGTGGCCGCTGAGGCGGCCGAGCACGCGTACACCGGATGGAAGGCGCACCCGGCCGGCGCGGCGCTGCTCGAACCGGACCTGGCGCACCACGCCGCCGACCTGCCGCAGCGCGCCGAACGGCTGGTCCGCGACTGGCAGCGCGGCGTGCTGGAACTGGTCCGGGCCGAAGGTGGCGACCGGCGCTTCGTGGCCCGGACGGCGGCGTACGCGGTCAACGCCACCGGACTGGCCGTGATGATCGCTGTCTTCGCCTCCACCGCCTTCATCCCGACCGGGCTGGAGGTCGCCACCGGGGCCGGCACCACCCTCGCCGGCCAGGCGGTGCTTCAGGCGATCTTCGGCGACCAGGCCGTGCGTACGCTGGCCAGAAAGGCCCGCGAGGACCTGCTGGAGCGGGTGACGGTGCTGCTGGACGACGAGGCCACCCGCTATCTCACCCGGACCCGGCAGACCCGACCCCCGGCCCGGACCGCGACGGATCTGCGCCAGGCGGCCGAACGGGTCGAGGCGGCCCGGTTGCGCAGCGGCTTCGCCGACGCCGCGCCCGTGCTCAGCGCCCAGACGACGGGCGTCGACGCCCCGGTGACCGATGGGGAGCGGCCGTGACCGGCATGGGCGGACGCCTCCGCGAGGCGTTGCGGATCGCCGACGGGCGGGTGGATGCCGATCAACTGGTCGCCCGGCTGGAGGCGGTGCGGCGTTTCCTCGGCATCGTCGACGGGCACCTACCGGACACCCCGCTGGTGCCGGCCCGCACCCTTGTCGAACGGGCCGGCACCCGGCTGGCGCTGTCGCGCGACCACACCGTGGTGGCGCTGGCCGGCGCCACCGGCAGCGGCAAGTCGAGCCTGTTCAACGCGATGGCCCGGATGGACCTCTCACCCGTCGGGGTACGCCGGCCCACCACCGGTGTCACGCACGCCTGCGTCTGGGGCCCCCTCGACGGAGGCACCCGGCTGCTCGACTGGCTCGGCGTGCTGCCCCGCCACCGGTTCGTCCGGGAGAGCCTGCTCGACGGCGACGACGAGTCCACGCTGCACGGGCTGATCCTGCTCGACCTGCCGGACTTCGACTCCGTCGAGCACTCGCACCGACTGGAGGTGGACCGGCTGCTCGGCCTCGTGGACCTGGTGGTCTGGGTGGTCGACCCGCAGAAGTACGCCGACCGGGTGGTGCACCGCAGCTACCTCCGCGAGTTCCACCGGCACCGGGACGTGACGGTCGTCGTGCTCAACCAGACCGACCGGCTGCCTCCGGCCGAGGTGCCCCGGGTGCTGGCCGACCTGCGCCGCCTGCTCGACGCGGACGGGCTGGCCGAGGTGCCGCTGCTGGCCACCACCGTCGCCGACCCGGACGGCCCGGAGCGGCTGCGGGCGGCGCTGGAGCGTACCGTCGCCGAACGACAGGCCGCGCTGCGTCGCCTCTCCGGTGACGTCGACGCCGTCGTCGACGCGCTGGACGACATGGTCGGCGCGCCCCGCACGGCGCTCGCCGCGGACGATCCCGCGGTCACCGCGCTGGACCGTGCCCTGTGCAGGGCGGCGGGAGTGCCGACCGTCGTGGCGGCGGTCGAGCAGGCGTACCGGCATCGCGCCGCGGCGGCCACCGGCTGGCCCCTGCTGCGGCTCTGGCGGCGGCTGCGGGCCGATCCGCTGCGCCGGCTGCATCTGCCCGACCGGCGGGCCGGCGGTGACCCGGCGGCGAGCCTGGTGGCCGCGACCTCGGTACCCGAGCCCAACGCGGCCGACAAGTCCGCGTTGGCGTTGGCCCTGCGGACGGTCGCCGAGCGGGCCGGGGCCGGGCTGCCGAACGCCTGGCCGGACGCGATGGCCGCGGCGGCCCGGTCCCGCCTCGGCGACCTGCCGGACGCCCTGGACGGCGCGCTGGCCGGCACCGATCTCGGCGTCGACCGTCCCCGTGTCTGGTGGCGACTGGTCGGCGGGGTGCAGTGGCTGGTGACGCTCGCCGCGGCGGCCGGGCTGGGCTGGCTGGTCCTCGGTTACGCGATGCGGGCACTCGGGTTGCCGGAGTTGCGGCACCCGATGGTCGGTGAGGTACCGGTGCCGACCCTGCTGCTGCTCGGTGGACTGCTGACCGGGGCGCTCGTCGCGGCACTGACCCGACCCCTGGTCAGGTGGGCGGCGCGGCAGGCTCGACAGCGGGCGGAGGCGCGGCTGGCCCGGGCCGTCGCCGGTGTCGGCGAACAGCAGGTGCTGGCCCCGGTGCGGGCGGTGATCGCCGCGCACGCCGACGCGCGCACCGTCCTCGAGGTGGCCCGACACCGCTGACCCGGCCGCCGAACGTTCCTGGACCCCGCGCGATCGGCGTAGGGTCGAGTCATGGCCACGCCACAGACCCCTTACGAAGCGGTGCTGCACGCCGCACGCGACGTGACCAAGCTCGACTCGGCCCTCGACGCGGAGATGCTCGGTGCGGCCCTGCTCGGCAGCGTGTACGAGGTCGCCGAGACGGACCGGGAGGCGGCGGTGCGCGACTTCGTGGGCGAGTTCCTCGCCGCCACCTCGCGACGGCGGGCGGTCGCGGCGACGACGGTCCGGGCCGTCTTCGCGGCCCTGGTGCCGGACGCGGCGGGCGCCGACCGGGTGCGGCCCGGTGCGACCGCGCCGGCCTGGTCCGGGCAGCTCGGCAAGGTGCACGTCACCGGCACCTGGGCATACGGCGACGTGTACGGCGACCAGACCTCCTACCTGGCCACGTTCGCCTACGACGATGCCACCGGAGGGCCGGAACACGCCCTGGTCGCCCTGATCGACCACAACATCGGCATCACCAAGGACGTCTTCGTCGGCGGTCCGGCCGGCCGGATCCTGGAGCAGGTCAGGCAACTGTGCGCCGAGGACGAGCTGACCTGGTTCCGGGAGGAGAGCCCGACCCGGATGCGCGACCAGGTGAGCCGGCATCTCGCCGTGACCGATCATCTGGGCCAGCTGCCCGGTGCCGCCTCACTCGCCACCGACCGGGCGCTGGTCGGGGCCCGGCTGGCGGTGCTGCCGGCCGCGACCGCACCACCGCCCCGGCAGGCCGACGACCCGTTGCCCGACGCCGAGCGAGCCGCGGAGATCCGTCGTTTCCTGGGCTCACCGGACGCAGCCCGGGCCGGACTGGACGCGGTCGACGACGCCGAACTGGCCTCGCTGCACTTCTGTCTGGGCCTGCTGCTCGACCACGCGGCCACCTTCCCCGACGCCGACCCGCTGCGGTGGAGCCCGACCGTCGCCGGCCTCTTCCTGCTCGACTGGGTGCACCGCCGTGCCGTACTCGACATGGACGACGCGGCGATGCTGCCCCGGGTACTGCGCGCCTGGGCCGGGTACGCGGCCCACCGGCGCGGGCTGCCCGAGTCGGCGGCTGCCGCCACGGACGCGGCGATCGAGGAGATGGTGCCGGAGTTCGTCCGGCTCTACGCGACCGGCGAGCGGCGCAGCCCGGCCACCGCCGCGGTGGCCCAGTTGATGGCCGACGGCGTCGACCCGGACGATCCGGCGGCCCTGGACGCCTGGATCGAGGCCAACCGGCACCGTCTCGCCGACGACGGCTGACCCGCACCTACGCTCACCGGACCGCCGGACGCACGGCGTCGCCGGGCAGCCGCCGGGCCGACACCGCTACCGCGGCCGGGACCGGGCGCGGGCGCTGCCGTTGCGCTCGGGTGTGCCGAGCACAGCCGGCTCGGTCACGATGCTGGTCGGTGGGGGTTCCGGCGCGGACCCACCGCCACTCGGACCCCCCGGCACGGTGGGCCCGGCGGACGCGGAAGGACCGCTGGACGCACCCGGGTCGGTCGTCGGCTCCGGGTCACTCGACGTGGTCGGTTCGGCAGACGCGGTAGGACCGTCCGACGAGCCCGGATCGGCAGACGCCGAAGGATCACTCGACGGGCCCGGATCGGCGGACGCGGAAGGATCACTCGACGGGCCCGGATCGGCGGACGCGGAGGGATCGGTCGACGGGCCCGGGCCCGCGGGAGGCGGGTCGCTGGACGCGGTCGGATCGGCCGAGGCGGTCGGATCGGCCGAGGATGTCGGCGTGGGCGAGGCGGTCGGGGTGGGCGAGCCGCTGGTCGGGGCCGGTGAGGGTGTCCGGGACGGGACGGGCGCCGGGCGAGGGGCCGGTGTGCTGGTGGGCGTCCGGGGGGCCGGTGCGGTGGCCGGCGCGCCGGGGCGACGCGCCGGCGTGTGCTCGACCGGTGTACCGATGATCGCCGGCCGGGGCGTCGGCACCACGGGGATGACCGGCGGCGCCGCCGGTTCGACCGAGGGCACCGCGGTCACGATGGAGGTCGGCGAGCCACTGGGTGGCGGTGGGACCACTACCGGTCCGACGGAGGGTGTCGGGATGAACGGCGTGCTGCCGTCCGGCAGCGCCGTGCTGCCGACCGTCGCGGAGCCGGTGCTGATCGCGGCGAGAACCGGCATCGAGGCGGTGCCCGCCAGCAGCGCCACCGTCAGCAGATAGCCCCGGGTTGGCCCGGCGGTACGCACGGCCCGGTGCGCACCCACCACGCGCCGGTAGCCGGGCGCCCGATGCCGGCCGAGGACCGGCGCGCCCGGGCCTTCACCTGGTTCGGACACCACGCACCCCCTCGTCGTCACCCCTGGTCGAGGCCGCCGTCCGGGCGCCCTCGCGGGCCGTTCGGAAGCGGCAGCCGACCCGCGCGATCAGCCTGGGGCAGTGACTCTGCGTCAGCCAAGACCACACCGCGTGTCGACACGCGTATCTGGCCGAATGGTGACGAACCACCACCGGAACGGCCGGGAGTCGCTCGACCCGACACTGCGGCACTTCGGGTAACGAAGCGGGCCGGCCACCGGATGCGGGGCGGGCGGGGTGTGGGACGCCTCACCTCTGATGCGAAACTGGAGCCACGGCGGCAGCGCAGCCGCGACCTCCGCGCACCCACGCGGTAGGCGCGACTGGGCACCGGCGCTCCCGAACCGGGTTCGGCCAGAATCCGGCTCATGCCGCGCGGCAACCCCTACCGGGGTCAGGCGCGGCCGCCAGGAACCATCCCGGCACCAGCCGGGACGGGCGCACGAGTCGCGCGGCCGGGTGACCCCCCGGTGCCGACGCAGACACGACAGGGAGAGACGGATGGCAAAGGGCGACCCCGGGGCTCCGGCCCGCGGCCGGCGAGCCGCACCCCGATCCAGGAAGGCCACGACCGGCGATCCGGAGCTGGTGCAGCTGCTCACGCCCTCGGGCGAGCGGATCGAGAGCGTGACCGGCCCGGACGGCACCGAGTACCGCGTCGACTTCACCGACGAGGAGTACCGCGGCCTCTACCGCGACCTGGTGCTCGTCCGGAAGCTGGACGCCGAGGCGACGGCCCTGCAACGACAGGGCGAGCTGGGTATCTGGGCGAGCCTGCTGGGCCAGGAGGCGGCGCAGGTCGGTTCCGGCCGGGCGCTGCGTAGCCAGGACATGGCCTTCCCGACCTACCGGGAGCACGGCGTGCTCTACTGCCGTGGCATCGACCCGATCATGCCGCTGGGCCTGTTCCGTGGGGTCGACCAGGGTGGCTGGGACCCGAACGAGTTCAAGTTCAACATGTACACCATCGTGATCGGCGCGCAGACCCTGCACGCCACCGGCTACGCCATGGGCGTCGCGATGGACGGCCGGACCGGCACCGACGACGGCGAGGCCGTGATCGCCTACTTCGGCGACGGCGCAACCAGCCAGGGCGACGTCAACGAGGCGTTCGTCTGGGCCGGCGTGTTCAACTCACCGCTGGTGTTCTTCTGCCAGAACAACCAGTACGCCATCTCCGAGCCGCTGGAGCGGCAGACCCGCATCCCCCTGTACCGGCGGGCCGCCGGCTTCGGCTTCCCCGGCATCCGGGTCGACGGCAACGACGTGCTGGCCACGTACGCGGTGACCCGGCACGCGCTCGACAACGCCCGGCACGGGCAGGGCCCGAGCCTGATCGAGGCGTACACCTACCGGATGGGCGCGCACACCACCTCCGACGACCCGACCCGCTACCGGATCGCCAGCGAGGTCGAGGCGTGGCAGGCCAAGGACCCGATCGCCCGGATGAAGGCGTTCCTGGAGCGGGAGAAGATCGCCGACGCCGGCTTCTTCGGCGAGGTCGACGAGCAGGCCCGCCGCGAGGCGGTGGACCTGCGTGAGCGGGTGCTAGCCATGCCGAACCCGGAGCCGGGCACCATCTTCGACCACGTCTACCCCAACGGGTCCCCGCTGCTCGACCAGCAGCGGGAGCAGTTCAGCCGGTACCTGGAGTCGTTCGAGGGGAGCGTGCACTGATGGCCACGGAGACCCTCACCCTCGGCAAGGCCCTCAACGCCGGCCTACGCAGGGCGCTCGAGAACGACCCGAAGGTCGTCATCATGGGCGAGGACGTCGGCAAGCTCGGCGGCGTCTTCCGGATCACCGACGGGTTGCAGAAGGACTTCGGTGACCAGCGGGTGATCGACACCCCGCTGGCCGAGTCCGGCATCATCGGCACCGCGGTCGGCCTGGCCATCCGGGGCTACCGTCCGGTCTGCGAGATCCAGTTCGACGGCTTCGTCTACCCCGCGTACGACCAGATCGTGTCGCAGGTGGCGAAGATGCACTACCGGTCGCGGGGCAAGCTCAACATCCCGATGGTGATCCGGATCCCGTTCGGCGGCGGCATCGGCGCGGTGGAGCACCACTCCGAGTCGCCCGAGGCGTACTTCGCGCACACCGCCGGGCTGAAGGTGGTGTCCTGCGCCAACCCGCAGGACGCGTACGTGATGATCCAGCAGGCCATCGCCTCGGACGACCCGATCGTCTTCCTGGAGCCGAAGCGGCGTTACTGGGAGAAGGGGCCGGTCGACCTGGACGCCCCGCTGTCCGAGGCGTACCCGCTGCACGCGGCCCGGGTCGCGCGGGCCGGCACCGACGCCACCCTGCTCGCGTACGGCCCGATGGTGCGTACCTGCCTCGACGCGGCGACCGCCGCCGCCGAGGACGGACGGAACCTGGAGGTCATCGACCTGCGCACGCTCTCCCCGCTGGATCTCGGCGTGGTGTACGAGTCGGTGCGCCGTACCGGCCGCGCGGTGGTGGTGCACGAGGCGCCGTCCAACCTGGGCATGGGTGCGGAGGTCGCGGCCCGGATCACCGAGGAGTGCTTCTACTCGCTGGAGTCGCCGGTGCTGCGGGTGGCCGGCTTCGACACCCCCTACCCGGCGGCCCGGGTGGAGGAGGAGTACCTTCCCGACCTCGACCGGGTGCTCGACGCCGTCGACCGCACCTTCGGCTGGTGAGCGGCATGTCGCGGATCAAGGAATTCAACCTGCCCGACCTGGGCGAGGGGCTGACCGAGGGCGAGATCCTCGCCTGGCTGGTCAAGGTGGGCGACACGATCGAGCTGAACCAGCCGATCGTCGAGGTGGAGACGGCGAAGGCGGCCGTGGAGATCCCGGCGAAGTGGGCCGGCCAGGTCCAGGCGATCTTCCACCCGGAGGGCACGACCGTCGAGGTCGGCACCCCGATCATCGCGATCGACACCGAACCGGGCGCCGGCCCGGCGGAACAGTCCACCACCGGTGCGTCCACCAGTGACCTGCCCACCCCGTCGGCGGCGTCGTTGGCCGCCGTCGAGGTCGCGCCAACCGAGGGTGCGGTCGAGCCGGGCCTGATCGGTGGTCCCGCCCCGGGTGGCCGTACCGCCGTCCTCGTCGGGTACGGCCCGCGCACCACGGCGGCCAAGCGTCGCCCCCGGAAGGGCGCTGCTCCGGCCGCCTCCGCACCGGCGGCCGCGCCGGCGGCACCGGTGCAGCACAGCCCGGTGCCGGTCGTCGCGGCACCCGTGCAGCCTCCGGCCCCGGCGGTCAACGGCAACGGCCGGAGCAGCGGACCGGTGCTGGCCAAGCCGCCGGTGCGCAAGCTCGCCAAGGATCTCGGGGTCGACCTGAGCGCGCTCACCGGGTCCGGCCCGTCGGGTTCGATCACCCGGGAGGACGTACAGCGGGCGGCGGCGGCCCCGGCGGCGGCCGAGCCGCTGACGGTCACCAGCCCGGTCAGCTCGGCCGCGAGCTTCGGCGCGGACCGTGAGCAGCGCATCCCGGTCAAGGGGGTACGCCGCCTCACCGCCGAGAACATGTCCCGCTCGGCCTTCACCGCCCCGCACGTCACCGAGTTCCTGACCGTGGACGTGACCCGCGCCATGAAGGCGCTGGACCGGCTGCGCGGGCGGCGGGAGTGGCGTGACGTACGGGTCTCGCCGCTGCTGCTGGTCGCCAAGGCGGTGCTGCTGGCGGTCCGGCGGCATCCGATGGTCAACTCCAGTTGGGCCGGCGACGAGATCGTCGTCAAGGAGTACGTGAACCTCGGCATCGCGGCGGCCACCGAACGCGGCCTGATCGTGCCGAACATCAAGGACGCCGGCCGGTTGACCCTGCGTGAGCTGGCCGACGCGATGACCGACCTGGTGCAGACCGCCAAGGCCGGCAGGACCTCGCCGGCCGACATGTCCGGCGGCACTCTGACCATCACCAACGTCGGGGTGTTCGGGGTGGACACCGGAACGCCGATCCTGCCCCCGGGTGAGTCGGCGATCCTGGCGTTCGGCGCGGTACGCGAGCAACCCTGGGTCCACAAGGGCAAGGTCAAGCCGCGCCTGGTCACCACGCTCGGCCTCTCCTTCGACCACCGGATCATCGACGGTGAGCTGGGGTCGAAGTTCCTCCGTGACGTGGGCGACTTCCTCGCCGATCCGGAGGCGACGCTGCTCGCCTGGACCTGACGCGTCAGCACGGCTTCGGCCGGTGTGCCACGGGTTGCCGCCCGGCACACCGGCCGTTGCCGTTTGACGAAGAAAGGTTTGCCATCGAGGGTTGCTCACCTAAGATTCGTAGGCTGGTGGCTCAGCTCACCTAATAATCGCTGGAAAATCCGACCTCGCTGCGCTTCAATGGAGGTGACGACGGGACGACAACCGAATAGCCAGGAGGAGAGACACCATGAGCATGATCGAGCGAATCCGCAACCGCCGCGACGCCAACCGCCGCGCCCGTGCCATCGAGCGGGCCCTGCGCTCCGCCAACTCGCCCGCGGTCCGCGACGAGATCCTCGCCATCGCCCAGCGTCACATGCACTGACGCCACACGACGTTATCCGCCTCCTCCAGATCGACGACCCGCCCGGGCACACCGGGCGGGTCGTCGGCGTTACGACGGCCGCTGACACCGGGATACCGCCCCGACGCAGCGCCCGGTACGGTGGGGCTCGGTCGTCGTCCGCGCTCGGGGCCAGGCCGAGGCGATAGAAGCACCTCGACACCGCCCGGCGACGGACAGTGACGATCGAAGCTCCCCGGAAGCCCACCAGCGGCTACCGGGATACGGTGCGGGGAGCCGGCATCGCCGGTACGCCGGCACCGCCGGCTGCCCTGCCGAGACCATCGGCGACGGCGGCCGACATGTGATGGAGGAGGCGCACGCATGACGTCCGAGGGCCCGCACCGCCCCGGCCAGGAGCCGGACGAGGCGCCGCCGGGCGGCGGCGGACCGGCGCCGTACGGCGACCGTCCGACTCAGCAGGACAACGGGTACGGCGCGACCGCCCCCGACCTCGGTTGGGCTCCGCCACCACCCGCCCGCCCGGACACGTCCGCACCAGCCTGGGCGAACCAGCAGGGCAACGCCTGGGGCAGCGCCCAGGCGACGCGTCAGGCGGAGGCCGTGCCCGGCAACTGGGACCAGCCCGCCGGCAACCAGCAGCCCTGGGCGCCCCAGGGGGACCAGCCGCAGCAGCCGACCCCGGGTTGGGCGCCGGCCGGTCCGCCCACATCGGAGGGGCCTGCCTGGGCGAACGGCGGCCAGGCCGGGCCCGCCTGGGCCACCGATCCCGCCACTGCGGACACCGCGCAGCCGGCAGAGTGGACGCCGAACCAGCCGGCGAGCCAGCCCGACCGCGCCAACGGTCAACCACCGGCTGGCCAGCCGGGCTGGGCCAACGGTCAGGCCGCCGCGGGCCAGTCCAACCCGGCAGCGCCCAGCGGCTGGGGCGGCGGTCAGCAGCCCGACTGGGCAGGCGCCCCCCGGACCGACGATCAGACCCCCGGCTGGGCCTCGACCGCCGGTCCGCCCGAGCCGCCCCAACCGGCCTGGGCGCAGAACGACCAGCCGACGCCGACCCGCGAGCCGGCGGCCCGGGCCAGCGCTCAGGTGCCGGTCGCCGACGCGGGTCAGCAACAGCGGCCCACCGACGGGTCGTCCCACGCCGAGGCGTGGCCCGCCGAGCAACCGGAGCAGTCCGGCTGGGCGGCCGGCCAGCGGCGGGAACCCGCCGGCGGTTGGGCGAGCGACCAGCCGGCGGAGGGCTGGCACGCGGGTGGTGACCGCCCGTCGCAACCCGACTGGGCCACCCCCGCCCAGGAGGAGCCGGCCGGTTGGGCCGGCGGCAACCCGGCTGCCGGGCCGCCGCCGTCCTGGAGCCCGTCCGCGAAGCCGCTCCCGTCCCGTACCGCCGCTGACCGGAACGCCATGCCGGACATCCAGCCCTGGGCACCCGGAGAGGCGTGGGGTCAGCCGACCGCGGAGCCCGCCGCGCCCCGGACCAACGCCGAGCCCGATCCGGGCCGGTCCGACGATCCGGTCTACCAGCCGGCACCCGCCCCGGGCATCTCCCCGGCCAACGTGGTGCCGTTGCCGCCGCAGGAGCAGCGCGTGCCGGGTGCCAGCCTGGCCGCCACGCCGCCCGCGGACTTCGCCCAGCCCCCGCCGTTCACCGACGACCCGGCCGGGTCGGCCGGTGGCCCGGCCTGGGGCCACCCCGAGCCCCGACACGACGAGTCGCAGTCACCGGCGATTCCGGCGCCCCGTACCTCTCCCGAGGCCGAGGGCCGCCCCGCGTCGCCGGCCGGCGGTGGTGTCGCGGCGAGCGCGTCCGTGCCACTGTCCAGTCGGGTCATGCCCCCGGCCGACCATCCGGCTCGCCCGGCCGGTTCGCCCGCGCCCCAACCACGGGTGTACGGCCGGCCGGCCCGCACCGAGCACACCGAGGAGCCGGCGCCGGAGCACGACGAGCAGCCGCTGGTGCCCCGCTTCGACCAGGGTCCGGGCCGGTTCGACGGTGACCGGGGCGCGGCGCGCGGCGATCAGGGCCCGGAGCGGTACGAGCCGGCCCCGGAGCCCCGCTTCGCCGACCGGGAGCCGCCGATGGGCGGGCCGAACGCCTTCGCCGGTCCGGCCGCTCCGGCGTCGCCGGCCGCCCCACCTCCCTTCCCCCCGGGGATGCCGTCCTTCGTCGACGCGCCGCCGGCCAACCGGCCGGTCAACGGCGTTCGGCCGCACGCCGAGCCGGACCGCCCGGCCGACCCGTTCGGCGGCGCGCCGCGTGACCCGTTCGGTGCCCCGGGCAACGACCCGTTCGGCGGGCCGTCCGAGCGCCCAGGCGGCACCTACGGCGCCCCTTTCCGGTCCGAGGCCGGCGGCGAGCACAACCCGGCGTACCCCCCGCCGCCACAGTCCGCACCGCCGTGGAGCCCGGGTCCGGGCAGTGGATCGGGCGAGGCGGAGCAGGGCCGCTTCGACGCCTTCAAGCCGGTCGCCGAACCAGCTGCGGAAGCCCCGGCACCGAAGGTGCGCAACGGACGGGTGCTCGCCGCGGTACTGGTCGCCGCCGTGCTCATCCTGGCCATTCCGCTCGGCCTGCTGATGCTGCTCGGCATGGTCGGCGGGTCGGACGACGCGAACGCCTTCGACCCGCCGATCGGCTCGTGCGTCAAGCGTTCCGGCAGCACCGCGGTGGCTGCCGACTGTGCCGAGCCGGAGGCATTCAGCGTGGTGTCCAAGGTCGAGTCGAAGGACAAGTGCCCCGACCCGGCCATGCCGCACGTGGACCTGCGCGGCGCCACCGCCAACCCGGTGCTCTGCCTCAAGGAGGCGACCGGCGGCTGAGCCGGCGTACCCGTCGGCGGGGTCACGGTTCGTCCGTGACCCCGCCGTCGCTGTCTCGGGGCTCGCCCTGCCAGCCGGCCAAGCTCGCAGTTCGCGGCAAGTCGCGCCTTCCGGCCGGCGTGAGAGCCCGCGTTGCGGCAATCCGTGCTCGTCGCGCCTCCCCGGGCTCCCCCCTTCGCGCTGGTGGGCGTCCGCCGGTAGGGCACGATGGGGTCATGAGTGCACGCGTGCGGGCTCCCGAACTGCGGGGTCGGGCCTGGCTGAACACCGGCGGGCGGCGGCTGACGCTCGCCGACCTCCGAGGCAAGATCGTCATAGCGGATTTCTGGACCTTCTGCTGCATCAACTGCCTGCACGTGCTCGACGAGCTGCGTCCTCTTGAGCAGAAGTACGCCGACGTCCTGGTGGTGATCGGGGTGCACTCGCCGAAGTTCGAGCACGAGAAGGACGCCGACGCGCTGGCCGCCGCCGTCGAGCGGTACGGCGTGCACCACCCGGTCCTCGACGACCCCGAACTCGACATGTGGCAGCAGTACGCGGCCCGCGCCTGGCCGACCCTCGCCGTGATCGACCCGGAAGGGTACGTGGTGGCCACCATGGCGGGCGAGGGTCACGCCGACGGGCTGACCCGGCTGATCGACGACCTGATCGCCACCCACGAGGCCAAGGGCACGCTGCACCGGGGCGACGGCCCGTACGTCCCGGTCACCGAGCCGGAGACCACCCTGCGCTTCCCCGGCAAGGCGGTGGTCCTGCCCGACGGCGGCCTGCTGGTCTCCGACTCGGCGCGGCACCGCCTGGTCGAGTTGGCCGCCGACGCCGAGACCGTCGTCCGGACCATCGGCACCGGTGAGCGGGGCCGGACCGACGGTGGTGCCGGTGTCGCGACCTTCTCCGAGCCGCAGGGGTTGGGTCTGCTGCCGCCGCACGTGGCCGAGGTCGCCGGCTACGACCTGGTGGTCGCCGACACCGTCAACCACCTGCTGCGGGGCGTCCGGCTGGCCACCGGCGAGGTGCTCACCGTGGCCGGCACCGGGCGGCAGTGGCGGTCGACGGTCGACGACCACGCACACGACGCCCGCTCGGTCGACCTCTCCTCTCCCTGGGATCTCGCCTGGTACGACGACCGGATCGTCATCGCCATGGCCGGCATCCACCAGCTCTGGTGGTTCGACCCGATCAGGCGCACCGCCGGCATGTACGCCGGCACGACCGTGGAGGCGCTGCGCGACGGGCCACTGGCCGAGGCGTGGCTGGCCCAACCGTCCGGGCTCGCCGTCTCCGCCGACGGCAGCCGGCTGTGGGTCGCCGACAGCGAGACCAGCGCCATCCGCTACGTCGAGAACGGTGTCCTGGGTAGCGCCGTGGGTCAGGGCCTCTTCGACTTCGGGCACGTGGACGGGCCGGCGGCGCAGGCCCTGCTCCAGCACCCGCTCGGCGTCTGCGCCCTGCCCGACGGCTCGGTCCTGATCGCCGATACCTACAACGGCGCGGTACGCCGGTACGACCCGGCCGACGACCGGGTCGCCACCGTCGCCGCCGGTCTGGCCGAGCCCAGCGACCTGGTCCGCACCGCCGACGGCGCGGTGCTGGTGGTGGAGTCGGCGGCGCACCGGATCACCCGGCTGGCTCCTGGTGCGCTCTCGGCGGCCGGCGCGGAGACCGTCGACGGTCCCCGGCACCGTACCGAGCGCAGGCCGACGGAGTTGAGCGCGGGTGAGGTGGTCCTGGACGTCGTCTTCACGCCGACCCCCGGGCAGAAGCTGGACGACACCTTCGGACCGTCCACCCGGCTCGTCGTCTCGGCGTCGCCACCGGAGCTGCTGGTCGAGGGGGCGGGCACCGGCACGGAGCTGTCCCGGCGGCTGGTGATCGACGGATCGGTGCCCGACGGGGTGCTTCAGGTCACCGCCCAGGCGGCCACCTGCGATGCCGATGTGGAGCACGCGGCCTGCCATCTGACCCGGCAGGACTGGGGCGTACCGGTGCGGGTGGTCGACGGCGGCGCCGGCCGGCTGCCGTTGGTCCTGCGCGGCATGGACGCCGGCTGACGCCCGACCACGGTGCTCTGCCTCGCACCTCAGGCGAACGGGGCGGGGGTGACCCCGGCGTCGACCAGGGCGGCGCGGACGAGTTCCGCGGCGGCCACCGCCCCGGGGGTGTCGCCGTGCAGGCAGACCGACTCCACCACGCACGGGACCGTACCGCCGTCGACGGTCGTCACGACCCGCTCGGTGGCCATCCGCACCGCCCGGCGGGCCACCTCCTGCGGGTCGGTGACCAGCGCGTCCGGGAAGGTGCGCGGTACCAGGCGACCGTTGGGCAGGTAGTTGCGGTCGGCGAAGCCCTCGGCCACCACCCGGACCCCGGCGCCCTGGGCGAGCTGGGCGAGGACCGAACCGGGCGGGCAGAGGACGGGCAACTCCGGGTCGTGGTCCTCGATCGCGGCCAGCAGGGCCGCCGCTGGCAGTTCCTCGCTGGCCGCCGCGTGGTAGAGCGCCCCGTGCGGCTTGAGGTAGCGAACCCGGGTGCGGTACGCCCGGCAGAAGGCGTTCAGCGCACCGAGCTGGTAGAGCACCTCGTCGCGCAGCTCGGCGAACTCGTACTCGATGTGCCGCCGGCCGAAGCCGGCGAGGTCCCGGTACCCGACCTGGGCTCCGACGGCGACTCCCCGCTCGGCGGCGGCGGCGCAGACCCGGCGCATCGTGGCCGGGTCGCCGGCATGGAAGCCGCAGGCGACGTTGGCCGAGGTGACCAGGTCCAGCAGGGCCTGGTCGTCGCCGAGACGCCAGATGCCGAAGCCCTCGCCGAGATCAGCGTTGAGGTCCATGAAATCTCACCGTAGTGCCTGGGCGGGCCTGTGCGAGCGGGGTCACGTCCGCCACCACCGCGATGACCGGGTATCCGCCGGTGGTGGGATGGTCGGCGAGGAAGACGAGTGGCTGACCGTCCGCCGGCACCTGCACCGCGCCGAGCACGAGTCCTTCGCTCGGCAGCTCCCCGGCCACCGAGCGGGGTAGCGGCGCGCCGCTCAGGCGCGCGCCGACCCGGTTGCTCAACGGACTCACCTGGTACGCCGTGCCGAGCAGCCGGTCCAGTGCCGCCGGGGTGAACCAGTCGTGCCGAGGTCCGAGTCGTACGGTGAGCCGCAGCTCCGGCGGCGACGCCACCGGCACGGTGACGTCGACCGGGGCGGGCGGGCCGGCGGGGGCACCCAGCGGCAGCTGGTCGCCGTCGCGTAGCGGGGCCGGTCCGAGCCCGGCGAGGGTGTCGGTGGAGCGGCTGCCGAGCACCGGTGTGACGGCGATGCCACCGGCCACCGCGAGCCAGCAGCGCAGGCCCCGTCGGGCGGGGCCGATGCGCAGCACCGCCCCGCGTGGGACGGCCAGTGGGCGACCGGTGTCGCCGGGACGCTGGCCGACCCGCACGTCGGCGTCGGCACCGACCACGGCGACGGTGGTGGCCCGGCTGGGTCGCAGCTCGCAGCCGGTCAGGGTGATCTCCAGCCCGGCCGCCTGCTCCGGGTTGCCGACCAGCCGGTTGGCCAGGCGCAGCGCCGCCGGGTCGAGGGCACCGGAACGGGGTACGCCGAGGTGTGCCCAGCCCGGTCGGCCGAGATCCTGCACGGTGGTCAACGCCCCGGCCCGGAGCACTTCGAGGAGGCCGCTCACCGGTCCACCAGCCGGACCCGGGTGCCGGGGCTGAGCAGGGCCGGCGGGTCCGCCGTCACGTCGAAGAGGGTCACCTCGGTGCGCCCGACCAGCAGCCACCCGCCGGGGGACGCGGTGGGGTAGACGCCCGCGTACGGACCGGCAAGCGCGACCGAGCCGGCCGGCACCCGTGCGCGGGGTGTCGCCAGCCGGGGCACCGCCAGCTCGGCGGGCAGCCCGGTGAGGTATCCGAAGCCGGGTGCGAAGCCGCAGAAGGCGACCTGGAACTCGGTGACCCGCAGGCGACGTACCACCCCGGGTCCGTCCGTGCGCCAGTGATCGGCCACCCGGCTCAGGTCTTCCCCGTCAAAGGTCACGGGCACCTCGACGAGACGGGCGGGTGCGGCGGCGGTGGGCGCGGTCGCGGCCCTTTCGACCGGTGGCGCGGTGGTGGTCCAGGTGGCGATCCGGGCGGCGGTGGCCGGCGGGTCGGGTACGCCGTCGAGCAGCACCGTGGCGGCGGCCGGAACGATCTCGACGGCGACCAGTTCGCCGAGTTCACGGCGGCGCCACAACTCCGCCCGCCACGCCTCGACGACGGCGGCCACATCGGTTACCGATCCGGGAGTGTCAGTGTCCTCCGGACTGGCGAGGTCGAGCAGGAGTGCCCGGGTGCCGACCGTTCTGATCCGCATCCCACCATCCTCCCGGACGAGCGGAAACGTCCGCGTCGGCTACCTGTCGGACGACGTGACCAGTTGCACTACCCGAAAGTAACCTACGCTGCCGTAACCTATGGGCGTGACCACCTCAGCACGCCCCCGGCTCAAGCCGGTCGACATCGGGAAACCCCGGATGCGCGGCTGGCTGCACACGTACGCCTTCTTTGTCGCCCTGGTCTGCGGCATCGTGCTCTGTTCGATCGCCGCCACCCGCCCGGGCTGGACACCCCTGGTCAGCTCCGCCGTCTACAGCTTCACCGTCTGCGGCCTCTTCGGCACCAGCGCGTTGTACCACCGTCGGGTGTGGTCGACCCGCGGCTATGCGGTCATGCGCCGGATGGACCACTCGATGATCTTCCTGTTCATCGCCGGCACGTACACACCGTTCTGCCTGCTGCTGCTGGAGACCCGGGCCGCCGTCATGATGCTGTCGATCGTCTGGGGCGGCGCCCTGGGCGGCGTGGCGCTCAAGCTGATCTGGCCGCACGCCAACCGGTGGATCTCCGCGCCGCTGTACGTCGCCCTCGGCTGGGTGTCGGTGGCGATGCTGCCCGACATCCTCCACCAGGGCGGCGTCACCGCCCTGGTGCTGCTCGCGGTGGGCGGCGGGATCTACACCGTGGGGGCGGTCTTCTACGCGCTGCGTCGCCCCAATCCGTGGCCCACCGTCTTCGGCCACCACGAGTTCTTCCACGCCTGCACCCTGGTCGCGGCCATCTGCCACCACATCGCCATCTACTTCGCACTGTTCGCCTGAGCCGGCGCGGCACCCACCGACAACGGGGGTGGTGAGCCTCGTCGCTCACCACCCCCGCTGGGTCTTTCGGATGCGGGTCAGATCGTGGGGCCGGGCCGGCGCACCTCGCGGTACTCCTGGACCACCCGGTCGTCCCGGACCGGCACGGCACGCTCGGCCACCACCCGTTCCTCGCGCACCGGCGCGACGACCGCACGCCGCCGCGAGTTCCAGAAGTAGAGGGTCACGATCAGCCCGGCGACACCCGCGAGCATCAGCACCCAGCCGACGACGCTCAGGTTGAGCCAGCCCAGGTCCGCCTCCACGGCGAACGCGAAGATCGCACCCAGCGCGATCAGGAAGATACTGCCACCGATGCCCATCTCGTCGTCTCCTTGGCTATCGAAGCTGGCATTCCACTCCGCCGCGGCCACGGATGAGGTTGCGGCACCGACCGACTTACCCCGGCACGGAGATCGCCAATCGGGCAAGCTGGAGACATGACGGACAGCCCGCCCCACGAGCGGACACTGGTGCTGCTGCGGCACGCCAAGGCCGAACCGCCCACCCCGGACCGTCCCGACGTCGAACGTCCGCTGGCCGCTCGCGGCCGGGCGGACGCCGCGGCAGCCGGGGCGTGGCTCGCCAGGCAGGGGCTGCTGCCGGACGTCGTGCTCTGCTCGGCGGCCGTACGAACCAGACAGACGTGGCACGACGTCCAGTCGGGGATCACCGGCGCACCGCCGGAGAGCGGTCCGGCCGGCCCGGCTCCGGCGATCCGCTACGAGCCGGACGCCTACGAGGCACATCCGGAGGACCTGCTGCACCTGATCCGGCAGGTGTCACCTACCGCGACGACGGTCCTGCTGATCGCCCACAACCCGGGTGTCTCACTGCTGTCCGAACTGCTCGACCCGGTCGGGGCGGAGCCGGAGGGGCTGCGTACCGGCGGTCTCGTGGTGCACCGGACGGCCGTGCCCTGGGCGGAGCTGAGCCGCGGCGCGGCCCGGATCGAGACACGACACACCGCACGCGGCTAGCCGGGCCACGTGCGGTGTGTGCGGAGGCGGTGGTTCAGCTCGGTGGCGCGGTCGGTGGCGGTGGATCGGGCGGTGGCGGCATCATCGCGGTCGGATGCGAGAGCCGGTTCTCCTCCACGATGAGGGTCCGGGCCCGCTTGCGCCGGTCCTGCCAGAACCAGAGCGTGGTGAGCAGCACGGCCAGCCCGGCCAGGATGAAGACCCAGCCGACCGCCCGCAGGTCGATCCACCAGACGTTGGCCCGGATGGCGAAGGTCAGGATCGCGCCGATCGCGATCAGGAAGATCCCACTACCAATGCCCATGTGCGCGGCACTCCCCCGTGCGGTTGCTCTGGGCGTACTCGGACTGGCCCGCCACGCATACCCACCCACCCCCCATTGACACCCCGTTGATCATGAGGTTAGCGGCAAAGTTGATCTCTTAAACTGCCGCTAACCTCATGATCAACCAGACGGAGGTTGGGGTGGGGGTGGGGGTTAGAAGGCCTCGGTGGGGAGGTCCATGATGTCCAGGTCGGTGGACTCGATGATGCGGCGGTCGGCGCCGATGCGGGGCAGCACCTCGCGGGCGAAGAATCGGGCGGCGGCCACCTTTCCGGTGTAGAACGCCTTGTCCGCCGCGGTCACCTCACCGGCGAGGGCCTTCAGCGCCACGTCGGCCTGCTTCTGCAACAGCCAGCCGACGACCAGGTCGCCGAGGGCCAGCAGGAAGCGGCGGCTGCCGAGCCCGACCTTGTACAGCGCCCGGGTGTCCCCGCTCTGCGCCTCACCCAACCAGCCGGTCATCACGCCGAGGATGTTCTGGATCTCGGCGAGTGCCTTGCCGAGCGCCTGACGCTCCTCCTTGAGCTGACCGTTGCCCGCCTCGGTGGCGATGAACTCCTGGATCTCACCGGCCACGGCCATGAGTGCCTTGCCGTTGTCCCGGACGATCTTCCGGAAGATCAGGTCGAGGCTCTGGATCGCCGTGGTGCCCTCGTACAGCGTGTCGATCTTCGCGTCCCGGACGTACTGCTCCAGCGGGTAGTCCTGGAGGAAGCCGGAGCCCCCGAAGGTCTGCAGCGACTCGTGCCCGAGCAGCTCGTACGCCCGCTCCGAGCCGACGCCCTTGACCAGCGGGAGAAGCAGGTCGTTGACCCGCTTGGCCAGCTTGATGGCCTTCTCGTCACCGGCCGCCTCCGCCATGGCGACCTTGTCCTGCCAGGTGGCCGTGTAGAGGACCAGCGCCCGCAGGCCCTCGGCGTACGACTTCTGCAGCAGCAGCGAGCGACGCACGTCCGGATGCGCGGTGATGGCCACCCGCTCGGCGGTCTTGTCCGCCATCTGGGTCAGGTCGGCGCCCTGCACCCGGTTCTTGGCGTACTCCAGGGCGTTGAGGTAGCCGGTGGACAGGGTGGCGATGGCCTTCGTGCCGACCATCATCCGGGCGTACTCGATGATCATGAACATCTGCCGGATGCCGTCGTGCTTCTCGCCCAGCAGCCAGCCCTTGGCCGGTACGCCGTGCTCGCCGAAGGTGATCTCGCAGGTGTTGGAGACCTTCAGGCCCATCTTGTGCTCGACGTTCGTCGCGAAGACGCCGTTGCGCTCGCCCAGCTCGCCGGTGTTCTCGTCGAAGTGGTACTTCGGCACGACGAACAACGACAGGCCCTTGGTACCGGGGCCACCCACGCCCTCCACGCCGACCGGACGGGCCAGTACGTAGTGGACGATGTTGTCGCTCAGGTCGTGCTCGCCCGAGGTGATGAAGCGCTTGACGCCCTCGATGTGCCACGAGCCGTCCGGCTGCGGGATCGCCCGCGCCCGGCCGGCACCCACGTCCGAGCCGGCGTCCGGCTCGGTGAGCACCATCGTGGAGCCCCACTGCCGGTCGATGAAGAGCTTGGCCCACTTCTTCTGCTGCTCGGTGCCCTCGACGTGCAGCACGTGCGCGAAGGACGGGCCGGAGGCGTACATCCAGACCGGCGCGTTCGAGCCGAGCACCAGCTCGGCGAGCGCCCACCACAGCGCCCGGGGGGCGTTGGTGCCGTCCAGCTCCGAGGGCAGGTCCAGGCGCCAGAACTCGGACTCCATGAAGGCCCGGTACGACTTCTTGAACGACTCCGGCAGCGGCGCGGTGTGCGTGGCCGGGTCGAAGACCGGCGGGTTGCGATCGCTGTCCTGGTAACTGGCGGCCAGGTCCTGCCGAGCCAGCCGGTCGACCTCGGCGAGGAAGCTCCGCGCGGTGTCGACGTCGAGGTCGGAGTACGGCTCCTGGCCGAACGCCCGGTCCGCCCCGAACACCTCGAACAGGTTGAATTCGAGGTCCCGAAGGTTGCTCTTGTAGTGGGTCATCTCGCTGGCCCCGCTTCCGGACAGGTGTTACCGATCAGTAACCCTGACTCTATTACTCACGGGTAGGCAGCGACAAGCCGATCCCGCCAGTGACAGGCATTACACACCTGCCGTTCGGGTTCGCCGGTCTCCTCCCCTCGACGTCTCACCCTTCGGCGGCGCCGACCTCCCAACTCGGCACCGCCGCCGTCGTGTTGCCAGGTGAGCCCGTGTACTCCATCAGGACCAGTGCGATGTCGTCGTCGAGGCGGCCGTGCACCCATTCGACAAGGGCGGTCTCCAGCGAGGCGAGGCCGTCGCCGACCGTGCCGTGGCCGAGCAGCCGCCAGGCCCGGTCCGCGGTGGGGAAGAACTCGCCGTCCCGCCGGGCCTCGCCCAGCCCGTCGGTGAACAGCAACAGCCGGTCACCCGGCTCCAGCCGTTCGACCCTCGGCCGGACCGTGGGCATGAACCCCAGCGGAGGCGCCGGTGCCGGTGGCTCAAGAGAGATCACCGCGCCGCGGCGCAGCAGCAGCGGTGCGGGGTGCCCGCAGTTGACGATGGTGAGCGTGCCGCCACGCTCCTCGACCAGGGCGGCGGTGACGAAGTCCTCGTCGCCGACGTTGCGCGCCACCGCCCGGTCGAGATCCGCCACCACGGCCCGCAGATCGGCCCGCTCGTACGCCACGTGCCGGTACGAGCCGAGGACGATGCTCGCCAGCCGGACCGCCTCCAGGCCCTTGCCGCGCACGTCCCCAATGATCATCCGAACGCCGTACGGGGTCTCGATCGCCTCGTAGAGGTCGCCGCCGATCTCGGCCCGGGCGGTCGACGAGATGTACCGGCCAGCCACGGAAAGGGCGCCCACCCGAGGACCGAGCGGACGCAGCACCGCCTGCTGCGCGACCATGGCCAGCTTCGACAGCTCGGCGATCTGCTCCGCCTGCCGCTGCCGTACCGCCGCCACCGCCCCCGCGATGCCTGTGCCCAGCGCGATGCCGGCCACGGCGACCGCGGTGGAGAGCGAGACCGTCCGCTCGGCCAGGGCGAAGGTCGCCCCCAGCACGGAGGCGGCCGCACCGACGCCCAGCACGACCCGCCACGAGGCGAGCGCGGCGGCCAGGAACGGCGCCGCGACCATCAGCGCGATGTAGTTCGCCGTACGGCCGTCCGCCAGCTCGACCGCCGAGACGATTGCGAGCAGGACGAGGGCCGCGCCGAGGCCGGCGCGGGATCCGGGGCTCAGCGGGCCGCGGCCCGGCTGGAGGAGTTGGTTACGTACATCCGACAGCATGCCCGATGTCGGTGAGCGAAAGAATGAGCCAGGCCCCTCCGACGTGACGGATCTTGCCGCGAGGATCCGGGGCCGGAGCCGATCTCGACGCCGCACCGGCTCAGCCGAGCACCTCGTAGCGGACCTCGATGTGACCGAGGTCGAGCGACGCGATCTCGCCGAACGCGGCCCGCGCCAGGTCCAGGCAGCGTCCTTCGATGAACGGACCCCGGTCGTTGATCCGGACGGTGACCGACTTGCCGTTGGCCGGGTTCGTGACCCGTACCTTCGTGCCGAACGGCAGGGTCTTGTGGGCGGCGGTCATGCCTTCCGGGTCGAACGTCTCGCCGTTGGCGGTCAGCTGACCCTGCCAGTAGAAGGACGCGCCGCAGGAGCCGGAGTCGACCACCGGGCGGGCCGTCGTCTTCTCGGCCGTCGGCTTCGGTTTCGGGCTGGCCGTACGTTGCTTGCTGCGGGACGGCGCCTGCGCGGTGCGGCTCGGCTTCGGTCGCGCCGTCGGGCTCGGCGAGGAGCTGACGCCGGGGGTCGGCGACGCGCTCGGCGAAGCTGGGACACTCGTCGCGGTGGTGGGCGACAGGTCGATCGCGGCCGGTCGCACCGGCTCCGACTCGGCGGTCAGCCGAACGGCACCCACGGTGCCGCCGACGGCGAGCGCGACCGCCACCACGGCGCTGGCCGTGAGCCCGGCCGGCGAGGTGAACCTGCGGGTACGGGAGTGCCTACCAGCCACCGGCCCGGTCCTTTCTCAGCGGGTCAAACCGGGTCGGACCATAACGAGAGAAGCACTTCCGAAGTCAACGTGATCATGGCGTTATGCCGGTAATTGTGGCGATACGTGCAGCCGATCATCCGACCCGGCGTGGGCCGGGCGGGCGGGTGTCCGGCAGGTGCCTGACGCAGGATGGTGACATGCCCGCTGAGCTGAGAAGACGTCTCGTCGAGCTGTTCGAGTGGGTCGATCCCGGACCGGGCGCGAGTCACCTGGTCAGTGACACCTCCGGGTGGTGGCGGGATCCGGGGACGCTCGCCGCGCTGGGGCCGGCGTTGGTCGCGCCGTTCCGGGCGACGCGACCCACGGTGGTCGTGTCCCCGGCGGTCACCGGGTTCCTGCTCGGGCCGTTGGCCGCCGCCGCACTCGGCGTGGGGTTCGTGGCAGCACACAAGTCCGGTGACGGACGGCTGCCCACCGGCTCGCTGACCTGGGCGCAGAGTCAACCCGACTTTCGCGGTCGCCGCCTGGACCTCGCGGTGCGAGACCGGCACCTGGGCCCCGGAGACCGGGTACTGGTGGTCGACGACTGGGTGGACACCGCCGCTCAGGTACGCGCTGTCTACGACATCTGCGCCGCCCGCGGAGCGGACCCGGTAGGCACCGCCGCCGTGGTCGCCACCTGCCCACCCCCGGTGGCGGCCGAGCTGAGGATCACCGCCCTCCTCACCACCCCCGACCTCCCCCCTGACCCACCCTGTCGATCATGAAGTTGTTGTCCCACACGTCGGCGTGGCGCGACCACAACGTCATGGTCAACGGCGAGCAGGTGGGTGCGGCGGTCAGCGGACGAAGTCTTCGACCACGGTGCAGACCTGGCCGAGTGCCTCGGCGGAACGGGCCAGCGGCCCGGGCACCATCAGTGCGTGGTCGGCGCCGGGGATCTCCAACACGTGCGGGGTGAGCCGCCGGGCGACCCCGCCGTCCCAGGACGAGTCGGCGGTGCCGCCGACCAGGATGAACGGGGCGGTGGCCCGGCGCAGCGCGTCGACCACGTCACCCCGGTGCAGCAACGGGGTGAGCCAGACGGCGGGCAGCCCCCGCCCTGCCGCGAGCGGCGCGGCGAGGGTGCCGAGCGACTTGCCGACCAGCAGGTCCGTCCGCTCGGTCAGGGTCGGGGCGACCTGGTCACACACCCACCTGCCGATGGTGTCGATGTCGAATTGCTCCGGCACCTGCCAGGAGATCCCGTGCAGCCCGAAACCGACCCGGCGCAGTGCCTCGCCCAGGTAGAGGAAGAGGGGGTACCGGGTGTCGTACCCGCGTCCCGGGATGAGCACCGCGCGTCGGTCCGCCATGGACATCTCCTTGTCGTCGGCCATCGACCGTACCCCCAATCGCGCCCGCGCGGACCGGCTCGGCGTACCGGAACGTCGGCGATGTCGCGGCGGGACCGGGCGGTAGCCTCGACAGGATGTGGCCACGGATCGGCGGTCTCCGCGCACTAGCCCTCGGCACCCCCGGTGACCTGCGGTCGCGCCTCAACACCCTGGTGCTGGCCGGCGTGAAGACCGCCACCGCCGGCCTGCTCAGTGAGTACGCCGAGGAGGACGAGGAACTTGAGCACGTCGGAGAGCGGCTGGTCCTCGTGGACGACGCCGACGCGCTGGTGGCCGTCGTCGAGGTGACCGGCGTCGAGGTGACCCGGTTCGCCGAGGTGCCGTGGGACTTCGCCCGCGCCGAGGGCGAGGGCGACCGCTCGATCGAGGAGTGGCGGGCCGGACACGCCGCCTACTGGGCTCGCGTCGGCACCCCGGTCACCGAGGACAGCGAGGTCGTCTGCGTGCGCTTCCGCCTGGTGTCCGCCGGAGCCGGCGGCATCGCCACCGGCGACCTCGGCACCTGAGCCGCCCTCCGGCTCGCAGCTCCGCGCCACCGCACCGGTCCGGAGGTGCGCCGGCTCAGCGACGTAGCTCGGGCAGGAGACGGGTGGCGACCTCCACCAGGACCGCCTCGTCACCGGCGTACCAGCTGCTCGCCCGTGGCCAGTGCGTGATCACATCGGTGAAACCGAGCCTCGTCGCCCGCTCCACCTGATCGGCGAAGAACTGCGCGCTGCTCAGCGAGAAGACCGGAGCCGAGTCCAGCGAGAGGTAGCGGTCCAGACTGGCCGGATCCCGTCCCTGCGCTGCCAGGGCCGCGTCGAGCCGGCTGGTCAACTCGGCCACCCCGGTCCACCAGTCGTCCAGGTCGTCGACGGCGGGTCCGGTGGTCACCCAGCCCTGCCCGAAGCGGGCCGCGATCCGCATCGACCGGGGTCCGTTGGCGGCCACCACGAACGGCACCCGGGGTTCCTGCACGCAGCCCGGACTGCTCCGCGCGTCGACCGCCGCGAACCAGTCACCCTGCCAGGTGGTGCCGTCTCCCCGCAGAATGGTGTCGAGCAACTCGGTGAACTCGGCGAACCGGTCCACCCGTTGCCGTGGGGGCAGCGTCTCACCGCCGAGGACGGCGGCGTCGAACCCGATGCCGCCCGCGCCGAGGCCGAGCAGCGCCCGCCCGTCGGAGACGTCGTCCAGTGCGGTCACCTGTCGGGCGAAGGCCGCCGGATGCCGGAAGTTCGGTGAGGCGACGAGCGTGCCGAGACTGATCCGCGTGGTCACCGCCGCGGCGGCGGTCAACGTGGTCATCGAGTCGAACCAGGGCCCGTCCACCAGGTCGCGCCAGCCCAGATGGTCGTACGTCCAGGCGTGGTCGAAGCCCCACTCGTCGGCTCGTCGCCACCGGTGCCGCGCCACCGACCAGCGCTGGTCGGGCAGGATCACGATGCCTATTCGCATGATCACGATCGTACGGGGCTCGGTGGGTGGCACCGCCGGCATCGGCGGACGGGGTGCCGGTGGACGGCCCGTCGCCCTCGCACGGAGTGCTAGCCGGTCCACACCGGCAACTCGTCGGCCCGCACCAGGCTCAGCACCGTGCCGAGTGCCGCCCGTCGATCATCATGGAGCTGATCGACCAGGACGCTGCACCCCACCCAGCTGCTGCCGCACTGCTCGACCATCTGTCTGGCGGTGAGCGCCTGGTTGCCTGTCTCGATCCAGTCATCCACGAGCAGAACCCGATCGTGTGAGCCAAGTGAGGATCGCTGCAGGCGCAAGGTGTGCGACTGCTGGCGGTAGTCCCGTTCGGCCGCCGCTGTGATCTTGTCGCCAGGAAACAGCCCGTCACGCTTGCGCACCGGGATGAAGCCGACGCCCAACTCCACAGCCGCGGCGCCCCCGAGAAGGAACCCCCGGGACTCGATCCCGCAGATGGCGGTGACATCCGAGTTCCTGAACGGATCGACCAGACCTGCGACGACATGACGCAGTGCCTTGGCATCGCGGAATATCGCCCACACGTCAGCGTGGCCCTCGATCCATCGGAAGTGCTTCAGCAGGGCACCACGTGTGGAGTTGGACATGGTGGGATTATGGCTGCCAAGGCCGACGACCGCCGGGGCTCGGCTCGCGATCCGGGATAGGTCGAAGGCTTTGATTGGGACTCGCGTCCTGACCAGGGCCTTCGTGCGTGGAGCGGGTGACGGGAATCGAACCCGCACTGTCAGCTTGGGAAGCTGATGTTCTGCCATTGAACTACACCCGCGAGCGGGATCACTCTACCCGAGCCCTCACCCGGATGCACCCAAGGCCCCCCACCCCTCACGCCGCGCGTCGCGCCAGGGCGGTCTCAGACAGCAAGATCCCCGAAGTTGCCGTGTCGCGGCGGGTCGGCGGCAGCAACATCCCGGGAACTGCGTAGATCTTGAACTTCGGATGGGCCGGGGAGAAGTTTCATGACCGCAACATATGGCCATGTTCAAATCTGTCTATCGGTTGTAACGTCTGCCCCACGTTTTCCGCACGACGCGACACAACCCCCGGTCGCGTCGCCAGAAAGAGGTGGGCATATGGGACTGCGTCCCGTCCTGCTGAACCGGCGCACGGCCGGCATCGCATCGACGTCGCTCGCACTGGTGCTCGGCGTGGCCACGGTCGGCCTCCTGCCGGCCGCCACCACGACCGCGAGCCCGGCGGCGGCCGCCGTCACGGCCGACGAGGTGTGTGAGGATCAGACGGGCACCCTGGCCAGGGCCAAGGGTGGCAGCGCCGTCAAGCACGATCCGAACCAGTTGACCCTCGCCCAGGTGCACCAACGCGAGGCCGAGTTCGCCGACATCCTGCAAGAGCGCGCCAAGCGAGTTGGCCAACGCGCGCTGAGCGCCCAGGCCGCTGCGGCCTCGGTCACCATCCCGGTCGTGGTGCACGTGATTCGCCGGGACACCACCCGGGCCGGCGGCAACATCCCCGACTCGATGATCCAGTCCCAGATCAACGTGCTCAACCAGTCGTTCAGCGGTGCGACGGGTGGCGCCGCGACCGCCTTCGCGTTCCAGTTGCAGAGCATCAACCGGGTGACCAACTCGTCGTGGTACCCGATCCGGCAGGGCTCGTCGGCCGAGCGGCAGATGAAGACCCAGCTGCGGCAGGGCAACAAGGCGACGCTCAACATCTACCTCGGCGCGCTGAGCAACAACCTGCTCGGCTGGGCGACCTTCCCGCAGCGCAACCTGAACGTGATGGATGGCGTGGTGGTGCTCAGCGAGTCGCTGCCCGGTGGCACCGCCACCAACTACAACCAGGGTGACACCGGCACCCACGAGGTCGGCCACTGGCTGAACCTCTACCACACCTTCCAGGGCGGCTGCTCGGGCAGCGGTGACCAGGTGTCGGACACCCCGGCCGAGGCCTCGCCGGCCAGCGGCTGCCCGACCGGCCGGGACACCTGCTCAAGCTCGGGCCTCGACCCGATCACCAACTTCATGGACTACTCGTACGACGGCTGCATGTACCAGTTCACGTCGGGTCAGGCCACCCGCATGATCAACGCCTGGAACTCCTACCGCGCGGCATAGCGCGAGCGTCGCACCGCGTACCGCGGGTGCCGGCTCCGTCGGACGGGCCGGCACCTGCGGGTGTGGTCAGGCGGCGCGGCGGTGATGCCGCCCGGAGTGGGCCGGCACCGAGCGCGTGGCCTGGGGTGTGGCGCCCGCCGGGTCGAGCCAGACCTGGACCGCCGGACGCGACGCCAGCTCGCTCGGCCCAGCCACCGACTGCTCCCGTCGGGCCAGCATCGCCACGTCGACCGTGAACTCGAACAGGCGCCAGTCGGCGTGCGGGGCGGCTCGCGCCGCGAACGCCAGCCGGGCGACGGTGGCGTCATCGGTGACGGGCCGGGCCCGCCCGGCCACGTACGCCTCGTCGTCGCTCTCCTCCGGCGGGAACGAGTGCAGCGCGTAACGGCCGTCGCGTTCCAGGTCGCGCCGCTTCGGTGAATCGACAACGAAGCAGTAGAGACCGTCGTCGGTGATCACCGGGGAGACCGGGTGCACCCGGGGTCCGCCGTCGGCGCGGACCGTGGCCAGGTAGCCGAAGCCCGGGCCGTACTGCTGCATGAGAAGGCGGATCCCGCTGGCGAGTCGAGGCTCGTCAGCGGCGAATTCGGACCAGGAAGCCATGCCGACATCCTATCGAACACACGTTCGAAGCGGGTAGTCCGACACGCGTGTCGCATACCGGCAGCTATGGTGTGGCGATGCTGCTCTCCGACCGCGACCTGGTCTCCGAGATCAAGGCGGGCACCCTGGCGCTCGAACCGTTCGAGCCCACTCTGGTGCAGCCCTCCAGCATCGACGTGCGTCTGGACAAACTCTTCCGGGTCTTCAACAACCACCTCTACACCCACATCGACCCGGCCACCCGGCAGGACGACCTCACCTCGGCCGTCGAGGTGCCCGACGGCCAGGCGTTCGTGCTGCACCCGGGCGAGTTCGTACTCGCCTCCACGCTCGAGGTCATCTCGCTGGGCGACCAGCTCGCCGGCCGCCTCGAAGGCAAGTCCAGCCTGGGACGACTCGGCCTGCTCACCCACTCCACCGCCGGCTTCATCGACCCCGGCTTCTCCGGTCACGTCACCCTGGAACTGTCCAACGTGGCAAACCTGCCGATCACCCTCTGGCCCGGGATGAAGATCGGGCAGCTCTGCATCTTCCGGCTCTCCTCACCGGCCGAGCACCCGTACGGTTCGGCCGTCTACGGCTCCCGCTACCAGGGTCAGCGCGGCCCGACGCCCAGTCGTGCCTGGCAGAGCTGGCGCACCTGGCCCACCCGCTGACACCGGCGATCCTCAGCCGGGCCGGCCGAAGCTGTGCACCGGGCTGCTGTCCAGCCGCTTCATCTTGACCGGTTGACCCGCCCGGGAGGCGTGCACCACCCAGCCGTCGCCGACGTACATCCCGACATGGTGCAGGTCCCGGTAGTAGAAGACCAGGTCGCCGGGGCGCAGCGCGCCACGACTCACCGCCTCGGTGACCCGACGCTGCCGCGCCGCGTTGTGCGGCAGCGCGACACCGGCCCGCGACCACGCGGCCAACGTCAGCCCGGAACAGTCGTACGCGTCGGGCCCCTCGGCGCCCCAGGAGTACGGCTTGCCGATCTGGGCGCAGGCGAAGGTCACGGCCTCGCCGGCCGCTCCGCCCGGGTAGCTGGCCGGACAGGGCGCCGGCCGTAGCGGGCCACCACCACCCTTCCCGTACGCCCGCAGCCGGAGCCGCTGCAACCTGTCGATCTCGGCGTCGATCTGTCGCCGCCGCTCGGCGAGATCGGCCTCGGTGCGGGTCAGCTCGCCGATCGTGCGGTCCAGGCCGGCCTTGGTCTCGGCGAGTTCGTCGCGCAGGTCGCTCGCGTGCCGCACGTCCTGCTGCTGCACGCGGGCGTACCGGTCGAGCAGGCCGAGCTGCTCGACCACCTCGCCCGGCGACCGGCTACCGAGCAGCGTGTTGACGACCCGGACGTGTTCGCCCTTGTAGGCGCGGGCAGCGAGCTTGCCGACCCGGTCCATGGCCTCGTCCACCTGGCGTTGCAGCGGTGCCATCCGGGCGGCCAGCGCGTCCGCCTCCCGCCGCTTGCCGGCCAGGTCCTGCCGGGTCGCGTTGTGCTGCTCGATGACGGGTTCGAGCCGATTCCAGTCCTCGTCGATCTGGCGCTCGATGTCGGCGACCGTGGGCTCGGCCCGGGCCTGCGTCGCGCCACCGACAAGCATCACGGCGGTCGCGGCCAGGCCGGCGAGAATGCAGCGGTACCAGCTGGAACGCGGCGGGACCGCCGATCGGCCGGGCCATGCCGGCGACGACGGTGGCCGCGGTGCATGATCTGCCACCGGGCTCAGCACTCCTTCTTCCGCTACCGCCTACCGGGTTAGCTGACGGGTTCGGGCGGGAAGGGACGCCCTACCGTGACCGTCACGGATTCACCCCAGGTACCTGGTTCCCCGGCTCGCTCACGAGCGATTCGGCGGTGTCGGACCGTTACCGCCCGGGCTGGGCGGACCTGCCAGCGGCCGACGGTTGCCCAGCGTAGGGACGACCGGCGTCGATACGCAACAGAGCCGCACCATCACTGTGGGTGCTGACATCTGACAATGACGAAGGCCCCCGTCGGCTTGACCGGGGGCCCTCGGGCGTTCCTGGGCGACCGCTCAGGCGGCGGCCGATGGTGGCTCAGCCGGGTCGGCGGAAGCCGGCGAGCGGCATGGTCGTGATTGGCGAGACGTTGACCGGCTTACCGGCCCGCGCCGCGTGCACCATCTGGTTGTTGCCCAGATACAGCCCCACGTGGTGCAGATCGCTGAAGAAGAAGACCAGATCACCCGGGCGGGCGTCGGAGCGGGAGATCGCCTTACCCTCGTTCCACTGTGCGCCGGTGAAGTGGGTCAGCGAGATGCCGGCCGCCCGGTAGGCGTACTGGGTTAGACCGGAGCAGTCGAACGAGTTGGGCCCGGTGGCACCCCAAACATACGGCTTACCGACCTGGGCGCAGGCGGTCCGGATCGCCGTTCGGGCGGCCTCGCTGACCACACCGTTGATGGTCGGGCAGTTGGTCGTCTTGACCGTGGTCACCGGCAGCGACTTCTCCAGCCGCTTGATCTCGGCGTCGATCTGCTTCTTCTTCGCCGCCAGCTGCTTCTGCTTCGCCTCCTGGTCGACGATCAGGGCGTCGAGCTTGGCCTTCTGGTCGTCGTACTTCTTGCGGATCTTCATGACGCCTTCGAGCTCGCGGCGCTCCTGCGAGGCGAGCCGGTCGAGGAAGGCCATCTGCTCGCCGAGCTCGTTCGGCTTCGAGTTGAGCAGCACGACACCGATCTCCTTGGACGGGCCGGTGATGTAGTACCGGGAGGCGAGGTCGGCCACCCGGTTCATCGCCAGCTCGGTCTCCAGGGCCAGCGGCTCGATCTTCTTCTCCAGGCTCTTCGACTTCTGCCTGTTGACCCGCAGCTGGGAGCGCACCTTGTTGTACTGCTCGATGGTGGGCTCCAGCTTCTGCCACTGCTTGTCGATCTGGGCCTCGATCTCCTCGACCGAGGGCTCGGCGTACGCGGGGGCGGCGAGCAGGCCGGCACCGACCGCGGCGGCGGCTACCAGGACGACCAGCCCGCGGGCGGCCCTACGCAGGCCACCCGGACGGGATCGTCCCGGCGCACGACGATGGAGGGGCATGGTTGCCACCGGCAGCGTCTCCTTTGCAACCGACCACCGGGCGTCCCGCGAGAGGTAAGTGGCGGGATCCGACGACCCATGGCGGTCGGTGCCCCACATTAGGGAACGGTAGGTGGGGAATCAAGGCGACCAACGGCTCATTCACCTTTGCGCGACGGTACGCACACTATGGGTGTCGGCCGATTCGTTATAGTCACGTACGCCAATACAAAACCGGGCGGGGCGGCACTGGATAGGGGTGCCGCCCCGCCCGGTGCGTCCGGGCCGGTCAGCCGGTCACCGGCGTGGTCTCCTCGGCGCCGCCGACCTGCTCGGGCTTGACCGAGCGGAGCAGTACGCTGGCCACGTCGATGACCTCGACCTGTTCTCCGGCACCCTTGCCGTTCACCCCGTCGGTGAGCATCGTCGAACAGAACGGACAACCGACGGCGACCGTCCTCGCCCCGGTGGACATGGCCTCCTCGACCCGGTCCACGTTGATCCGCTTGCCGATGCGCTCCTCCATCCACATGCGGGCACCACCCGCACCGCAGCAGAAGGAGCGCTCGCTGTTACGCGGCATCTCGGTCAGCTCACCCTCGATCGCGCTGCCGAGCACCTCGCGCGGCGGAGTGAAGACCCGGTTGTGCCGGCCCAGGTAACACGGGTCGTGGTAGGTGACGCCGCCGTCGACCGGCTGCACCGGGGTGAGCTTGCCGGTGGCGACCAGGTGGGCCAGCAACTGGGTGTGGTGCACCACCTCGAACTCGCCGCCCAGCTGGCCGTACTCGTTGCCCAGGGTGTTGAAGCAGTGCGGGCAGGTTGCGACGATCTTGCGCTTGGCCTTCTCCCGGCCCTCGAACGCCTCATTCAGGGTTTCGACGTTCTGCTGGGCCAGCATCTGGAAGACGAACTCGTTGCCGATCCGGCGGGCCGGGTCGCCGGAGCAGGTCTCCCCCTCGCCGAGGATGGCGAACGAGACGCCGGCCTCGTTGAGCAGGGTCGCGACGGCCCGGGTGGTCTTCTTCGCCCGGTCCTCGAACGCACCGGCACAGCCCACCCAGAACAGGTACTCGAAGTCCTCGGTCTCACCGACCCGGGGCACCTCGAAGTCGAGGCCCTTGGTCCAGTCCTCCCGGGTGTTCTGCGGCGCGCCCCACGGGTTGCCCTTGTTCTCCAGGTTGCGCAGCATCACGCCGGCCTCGGAGGGGAAGCTGGACTCGATGAGCACCTGGTAGCGGCGCATGTCGACGATGTGGTCGACGTGCTCGATGTCGACCGGGCACTGCTCGACGCAGGCACCGCAGGTGGTGCAGGACCAGAGCACGTCGGGGTCGATGACCCCGCCGGACTCGGCGTCGCCGATCAGCGGCTTCTCCGCCTCGGCGAGGGCCAGCACGTCGACGTGGGCGAGTTGCGCGGCGGTGGCCTTCTCCTCACCGGTGAGGTCCTTGCCGCCGCCGGCCAGCAGGTAGGGCGCCTTGGCGTACGCGTGGTCACGCAGGCTGAGCACCAGCAGCTTCGGCGACAGCGGCTTTCCGGTGTTCCACGCCGGGCACTGTGACTGGCAGCGACCGCACTCGGTGCAGGTGCTGAAGTCCAGCAGCCCCTTCCAGGTGAACTGCTCGACCTGGGCGACGCCGAACTGGTCCTTTTCCGGGTCCGCCTCCTCGAAGTCGAGCGGCTTGCCGTCGCTCATCATCGGCCGGAGCGCGCCGAGACCGGAGCCGGCCGCGCCGGGCCTGCGCTTGAAGAAGATGTTGGGGAAGGCGAGGAAACGGTGCCACGCGACACCCATCGTCACGTTCAGCGAGATCACGATGACCCAGACCATCGAGATCGAGATCTTGATGAGCGCGGCGACGCTGACGCCGGACTCCCAGCCGGGCAGCGCGGCGCCGACCGCGTGACTGAGCGGGGTGGCCCAGGTGGGGTACTCGAAGTGGTCGGTGGCCACCTTGAAGCCCCGGATCAGAAAACCCATCACCAGTACGGCGAGGACGACCGCCTCGACGAAGTAGCCCTGCCACATGGTGGAGCCGGTGAACCGTGACCGGCGTCCCGCCCGGTTCGGCCGGTTCGCCAGCCGGATCGCGATCAGGACGCCGATTCCGACCACGCCCAGGATGCCGATCCACTCGGTGACCAGCCCGTAGAGCGTCCAACCGCCGATCAGCGGCAGCCCACCCGTTGGCGACACCACCTCGAAGTACGCCTCGAGCACCAGCAGCGACAGCACGATGAAGCCGACCATCACGAACCAGTGCGCCGCGCCCACCACGCTCCAGCGGAGCATCCGGGTGTGCCCGGCGGTCTCCGCCAGCATGGTCCTGGTGCGGCTGATCTTGTCACCGGAACGGGTGGGATCGGGCTGACCCAGCCGGATGACGGCCACCATCTTCGAGACCGCGCGTACCGCAAGCCACACCGCAACGGCGGTGATGGCGGCCGCGAGGATCGTGGTGACGATCTGGACGCTGCCCATCGAGTTGGCCTCCCGGTCTGCTGCCTGTCGACGGCTCGGCGACCGGGGGCGTCGGTGCGGTCGTCGACCCAACGCCGCCGCACCTCGACCCGATCGGTCGATGACCTCGCTCCGCTCGGTCATGCAGTGCAGCCTACGCGCAAGGTTACCCAGCAGTAACGTGAGTCATCTCGCACCCGGGGCCACGCCGCCCTTGGCACACCTTAGGAGGCCGGCGGCACCGCCGCTCGGGCGGGCCGCCGGTGGTGGTGCCGGGCAGTCACGGCTTCGAGCTGCGGGTCAGCGCCAGCGGGAGAGCACGATCAGGGAGGCGACCATCGCGCCGAACCCGACCGCCAGGTTCCAGTACCCCAGCTCCATGACCGGGTACTCCTGCTCGGAGAGGTAGTAGACCACCAGCCAGCCGATGCCGAAGACGATCAGCGACACCGCCAGAACCGGCAGCCACACCGGGCTGGGCTTGTTGGTTGCCGCGGTCGTCGCCGTCGGGCGGACGTCCGTGGGCGGGGTGTACACCTTCTTCTTGCGGACCTGAGACTTGGGCACGACGCTCTCCAGAGGGGTTACGACCTCGTCCGGCCTGACAACCGGGCGCGAGGGCGACGGTCCATGGCCAATAATGTTCGACAGCTAGCGTAGTCCGGAAGACCCGTCCGATCCACGAATGAGGTGAGACCGGTACCGGGCAGCACCGGAAAACGGACGCAGGACGACCGGCGCCGCGCCCCGCACCGGGTAGCGTCGGAGCGGAAGAGCAGGGGGACTGGCCCGTGGAGTACACGTCCGGCGCAGCGTCGTGGCAGAAGGCGCTGCGACGACTCGTCGCCGGGTTGCTGCCTCGGCGGCCACGTCAGCGCCGCCCGTTCTGGTCGGTCGGCGTGCCGCTGATCGCCCTGGCGGCGGGCCTGCTGTTCACCACGACGGCCACCACGGCGGGCGGCACCGCCCTGCGGGAGGACCGCCGACCCCAACTGACCGAGCTGATCGAGGATCGCCGCGCGCAGGTGGCGGCGAACGAGCAGCGCGCCGCCACGCTGCGCGGCGAGGTGGAGAGCCGGACGGCCGTCCTGGCCAACTCGGACGGCCCGATCCGGGAACAGCAGCAGCGGGCCGACGCCAACCGGGCCGAGGCCGGCTTCACCGCCCTCACCGGCCCCGGTCTGACCGTCGAGCTCAACGACGCGCCACAGTTGAGCAACCTGCCCGAAGGGGCCTCCAACGACGACCTGGTCGTCCATCAGGGCGACGTGCAGGCGGTGGTCAACGCGCTCTGGGCCGGTGGTGCCGAGGCGATGTCAATCATGAACGTGCGCGTCCTGGCGACCAGCGCGGTACGCTGCGTGGGTAACACCCTGCTGTTGCACGGGCGGGTGTACTCCCCACCTTTCAAGATCGTAGCAATTGGCGATCCCGCCGCACTCCGGCAGGCCCTCGCCGCTTCCGAGGGAGTCCGGTGGTTCAGGGACGCGGTCAACAACTACCAACTCGGCTACTCGGAGACCGCTGGCACCGTCACGGTGCCCGCCTTCGAGGACTCCACCACCCTGCGTTCGGCGACGGTGCCGGCGGTGCCGCAGTGAGCCCCCGGTGAGCCCGCAGTCCGACGGTCGGCACCGCGACCAGACCGACGAGCCCACCGCCTTCCTGCCCAAGGTCGACCGGGCCGCGCCCACCGACGCCCGGGCGGCGGGCGCCTGGCCCGACCCGGTGCTGCCCACCCGGTCCGGACCGTCCCCGGCACCGCACGATCCGCCGCCGACCGCAGCTCCGCCGCCGACCGGTCAGGCTGCCGCCGGAGGTCGACCGCCGGACGGCCAGCGGCCGACCAACTCCGGTCGTTTCGACGGGACCGCCGAGCCCACCTCGCCCGCCGGCTCCGGCCGATGGGATCCGGCACCGTCGGCGCACCAGTGGGACGCCGCCGCGACCACCGGTCGTGGCGCCAACCAGTGGGATCCGGCACCCGGCGCGCAGCGTCCGGCGGATCCCGACCGCACGGCCAACCAGTGGGACTCCGTGCCCGGTCCGGTTCGTGGCGCATCCGGTCCGCCGCAGAGCGCGGGAGACAACGACCAGTGGCATGGCGTGCCCCTGCCGTCGGGTCAGCCGGACATTCCGGTGGGGCCCACGCCGTGGCACGGCGCCTTCCAGCCCACCCGGCGCCCGGGCGACCCGCAACAGCAGCCACCGAGCGGCAGCCGCCCAACAGCCCCGGACGGCGGTCACGCCGGATCCGGTCATCCGGGCGTCACCGGCACCCCACCACCATGGCCCGGCACCCAAACGCCCGGTCCGAGCCGGGGCGGGACCGCACCGACGCCACCCAGCGGTGGCGCGGCCCGGCCCGACCGTGAGCCGCCGAGGCAGCCTGGCGGGGCCGCGAACCCCGCCACCGTACGCCCGGCCACGCCACCGACCGGTCCGTCACCACAGCCGTCGCCAGCCACGCCGACCCCGCAGTTCGGCGCACCCCACGGTGAGCACGCGCCGCGTCCCGGTGCCGGCCAGGCCGGCGCCGCAGCGTCGGCACCGCAGGCACCACGCCCCGGGTCCGGGCAGCCTGCCGCCGCAGCGCCAGCATCGCAGGCGCCGTTCGCCGGACCGGCGAGCAACAACGGCCCGGTCCAGCCGCCGCGTCCCGGCCAGCCGGGTCAGGACAGGTCGGCACCGCAGTCGCCACATGCCGGGCAGGCCGGCCAGGACAGGTCCGCCGGAAACGGTTCGGCGTACCCGGTGCCGGGCCAGCCGCCGGCCGTACCGTCCTGGTCCGCCGAGAGTCGGCGCGCGGCGGGGGTCGAGCCGGCACGGCAGTCGCCGGAACGCGCACCCGGTCAGAGTGACTGGTCCGGCGAGGGCCCGACCGCGCTGATACCGAAGGTCGGCGACGTCGCCGGTCCGGCAGCCGGCCGGGGGACGGAGTCGACCAGGGCGACTCAGGCGACGAACGGTCACCCCGGCACTGCGGCCGTCCCGGGCAGCCCGGCGGCCACGGACCGTCCGGTCAACTCCACCTCGGGTCAGCAGGCCCGCCCGGCGGCACCCGGCCAGCCGACGGCACCGGGGCAAGCTTCCGCACCCGGCCAGCCGTCCGCGCCGGGCCGGTCGGCCGACCCGGCGGCGACCGCTCTCATCCCGGCGGTCACCGCCGCCAGGCCGAGCGCTCCGCCGGTCCTGGATTCGACCGCCCTGATGGGTGCCGTACCTCGTCCGCCCAGGAGCGAGGAACCGTCGGACGGTGCCGACCAGCCCGCCGAGGCACCGAAGCCGCGGCGTGGCGACCGGGTGGTGCAGCTGCGCCCCCACCAGACGGGTGAGGGCTACAAGAGCGTCTACTCGGAGCTGACCCGACCGTCGCTGTGGTCCCGGGTACGCACCGGTCTCCGGTTCAGCGGCGAACTGCTGATCACCTTCGGCCTGGTGGTGCTGCTCTTCGCCGGCTACGAGATCTGGGGCAAGTCGGCGATCGTCGACGCCCACCAGGGCGAGCTGAGCGAGCAGTTGGCCCAGGCGTGGGCACCCGAGCCGGTGACGGACCCGACGGTGTCCGCGTCGGCCAGCCCGTCCGCCAAGCCGAAACCGGCGGTGCAGGGCACCCCGATCGCCGGCCTCTACATTCCGAAGTTCGACAAGGAATGGATCGTGGTCGAAGGGGTCGGCCAGCAGGACATCCGGTACGCGCCGGGGCACTACCCGGACAGCGCCATGCCGGGCCAGGTGGGCAACTTCTCCGTGGCCGGGCACCGGAACCGGGCCACCTTCTGGCGACTGGACGAGCTACGCGAGGGCGACCCGATTCTGGTCGAGGGCCGCAACGAGTGGTACGTCTACCAGGTGACCGAGAGCCTGGTCGTCAAACCGACCCAGGTCGAGGTGGTGGCACCGGTGCCGGGTCGGCCGGGCGAGAAGCCGACCAGGCGGATGCTGACTTTGACCACCTGCAACCCGAAGTTCGACAACTACGAACGGCTGATCATTCACGCCGAGTTGACGCGTACCCAGCCGAAGGCCGAGGGACGCCCGGCGGAGCTGGGGACCTGACGATGTACGCCTGGATCTGGCGCAAGCTGCCCTTCGGGCTGCCCGGCAAGCTAGTCGGCAGCCTGCTGCTCGCCACCACCATGGTGGCGTTGCTGTGGTACGTGGTGTTCCCCTGGGCGGAACCGCTGCTGCCCTTCGACGACGTGCAGGTCACCCAGGAGGACTCCGGCGTACCGGGCGCACCGGACGGCGACGTCGGGTCCGGTGACGACGGCGCGGTCGACGATGCCCCACCGGGCGACGAGCACGATCTGCCGTACGACACCGACCGGAACAACACGCCGCCGCCGGACGAGGACGAGTGAGCCCGATGCGCGTCCTGGTGATCGACAACTACGACTCGTTCGTCTTCAACCTCGTGCAGTACCTCGGCCAGCTCGGCGTGGAGTGCGAGGTGCGCCGCAACGACGAGATCGAGGTGGCCGAGGTCGGCCGGGTCGGCGCGGCCGGTGTCCTGCTCTCCCCGGGCCCGGGCACGCCCGACCGGGCCGGCATCTGCCTCGACGTGATCCGCCAGTACGCCGGCGAGCTGCCGATCTTCGGGGTGTGCCTGGGTCACCAGGCCATCGGCGAGGCGTTCGGGGCGACCGTCACCCGGGCTCCGGAGCTGCTGCACGGCAAGACCTCGGAGGTCCGGCACGACGACACCGGCGTCCTGGCCGGGCTGCCCGATCCGTTCACGGCGACCCGCTACCACTCGCTCGCCGTGCTGCGGGAAACCCTGCCGGCCGAGCTGGAGGTGACCGGCTGGACGGCTTCCGGGATCGTGATGGCGATGCGGCACCGCACGCTGCCGATCGAGGGTGTCCAGTTCCATCCCGAGTCGGTGCTGACCGAGGGCGGGCACCTGATGCTGGCCAACTGGCTCGCCGCCTGCGGTCACCCGGAGGCGCTGGAACGTGCCCCGGAGCTGGCCGCCGAGGTCGACGCCCGTCGCCGGGCCGCCTTCGCCACCACCTGAGGATCAGGTCTCGCGGTCGGCCCGCCGGTTCCCTGGTGACCAGGAGCGGACCGTCCGCCAGATCACGCCGACAGCCTCCCGGCTCCCGCAGCGACCGCCAAGGACGCAGCGACCGCCGTGGGTGCTCCGGCAGCGTCACGACCGGAAACCGTCACCGGTGTCGTCGGGCGGAGCCGCAGGGTGGTCAGCGGGCCAGGGCGTCGGAGATGGCGGGGTCGGCGGGTGAGCTGACGGCCGGTGGCCGGTCGCGGACGGCGTCCCAGGCCGCCTTGCCGCTGGCGAGGTAGTCCCGGGCCGCCTTGCGCACCAGCAGGCCGGTGCCGCAGCCCGAGCAGCGGGCGGTCACCCCGTCGGCGTCGATGCCGACGTGCCGGCACAGCGTCACCGCCCGGGACAGGTGGTAGGACTGGGTGACGATCAGCGCACGCTCGATCCCGTAAACCTGACGGGCCCGCAGGCAGCTGTCGTACGTGTCCAGCCCGTGCGGGTCGGCGACGACGCGCTGCGGATCCACGCCGAGCCGTTCGCTCAGGTGGGCGGCCATGATCGCCGGTTCGTCGCCGGACCCGCCCGCTCCGTCGCCGGAGACGAGGACCACCCGGGCCTTACCGCTGCCTACCAGCTCGGCGGCGGTCTCCAGCCGACCGGCGAGCCGGACGCCCGGTTGCCGGCCGTCCTCCGTCACGGCGGTACCCAGCACGATCACCACGTCGGCGGCCGGTGCCTCGGCGGCAGCGTGGACGTGGCCGCGCGCCCCGGCGGTCGTCCAGAGCCAGGGCAGGCTGGCGACCAGCAGCGCGGCCAGCGCCGGCACGGCCAGCAGAAGCAGGCGGCGTCGCCGACGTCTCACCCGGTCGGCCGGCGGGGTCGCCCCCGTCACTCCTGACCGAGGCGGAACGGGGCGAAGGACGGCAGGAGCCCGCCACCGCCACCGTCGTCGTCATCGTCCGGCGGCGGCGTGGTGGGGGCACCGGAGGTCGGCGGGGTCTGGGTCGGCGGATCGGGATCCTCCGGCTCCGGCACCGACACGATGATCTTCACCGTGCTGCCCTTGGTGCGCTCGGCGTTGGCGTTCGGACTCTGGTCGACCACCCGCCCGGCCTCATCCGCAGGCCGCTCCGGGCCAAGGTCGACGTCGACGTCGAAGCCGGCGCGCTCCAGGGTCCGCTCCGCCTCCGCCTGAGGCAGCCCGACCACCGACGGCACCGTCGCCACGTTGCCCCTCGAGACGGTCAGGGTGACCGTGGTGCCTTCCGCGACCTTCTCGCCCGACGGCGGGTCGACCTTCAACACCTGACCCTTGGTGGCCGCGTTGTCGTCCTGCTCGATCTTCACCTCGAGGTTGAGGTTCTTGAGCTGGGTCTCGGCGGCCTCCTGGGTGCTGCCGACGAGGCCGGGCGGGATTTCCACCTCGGGCTTGCCGCCGCAGATGCGTACGGTCACCGTGCTGTTCGGTTCCGCCCGCTCGCCGGGAGGTGGGGACTGGTTGGTGACCGTCCCCTCCTTGCAGTCCGAGGTGAACTCCGGCTCGCCGCGTGCCGGCACGAAACCGTCCCGCTCGATCTGGGCGAACGCTTCGGCCTGGCTGAGCCCGGTGACCGTCGGCACCGCCAGGTCCTGCGGCTCGTCGCGCTGGTTCAGCAGCAGGGCGGCGACCAGGGCGATCACCGCGAGCACGCCGAGCGCGGCGAACGTGGCGATCAGCCAGGACGACGCCTTGCGCTGACGCGGATCACCCACCCGGGCGGGGATCTGCCGGGTCTGCGTCGCGCCCCCCGTCGGGTAACCCGGGTGACCGGCCGCGGCCATCGCCACGGTCTCGTCCTCGCGCATCACCGGGGTCGCCATCACCGGCCGGCCGGCTGCCGCGCGGAGCAGGTCGGCCCGCATCTCCCCGGCGCTCTGGTAGCGGTTCAACGGGTTCTTCGACAGCGCCTTGAGCACGATCGCGTCGACCGCCGGGTTGACGTCCGGGTTGAGGTCGCTCGGGGTCGGCGGAGCCTCCCGCACGTGCTGGTACGCCACGCTCACCGGGCTGTCGCCGACGAACGGCGGATGCCCGCAGAGCAGCTCGAAGAGCACGCAGCCGGCGGCGTACACATCGGAACGGGCGTCGACCGCCTCGCCGCGCGCCTGTTCCGGGGAGAGGTACTGCGCGGTGCCGATGACCGCGCTGGTCTGCGTCATCGTGGTGGCGCCGCTGGCCAGCGCCCGGGCGATGCCGAAGTCCATCACCTTGACCTGGCCGGTCTGGGTGAGCATCACGTTGCCCGGCTTGATGTCGCGGTGGATGATGCCGTGCCGGTGGCTAAAGTCCAGTGCGGCGCAGATGTCGGCGGAGATCTCCAACGCCCGCCGAGGCTGCAACCGGCCCTCGGCGCCGAGCACCTCCTTCAGCGTGCGCCCGTTCACGAACTCCATCACGATGAACGGCAGCGTCTCGCCGGTCGGCGCCTGCTCCTCACCGGTGTCGTAAACGGCCACGATGGCCGGGTGGTTGAGCGAGGCGGCGTTCTGCGCCTCCCGCCGGAAACGCATCTGGAAGGTGGCGTCCCGGGCCAGGTCGGCGCGGAGCATCTTGATCGCGACGTCCCGACCGAGCCGCAGGTCACGGCCACGATGCACCTCGGCCATGCCGCCGTACCCGAGCAGCTCGCCGACCTGGTACCTGCCACCGAGCAGGCGGGCCTGCGCTGTCATCGCGTCTGTCGTCCTTCGCTCGTCGTCGTCACGTCGCTGCCCGGTCGGGGCTGATCCAGTCGACGGTACGCCGTATCGACCAGATCGTCTCGCCCGTCAGGCCGCAGCGCGTCGGACGTCACCGTTGGCGCGGAAGCTCCCCCCGGCGTGCCCGCGCCGAGGTTGTTCCGCAGTTGGTAGGAAATCACGCCGGAGCAGATGAGGACCAGTGCGCCAAGCATGATGACCAGGAAGACCATGCCGGATCGTGACCGTCGAGGTACCGGGCGTGACGGTCCGGGCTGCGGAGCGTACCCGGGCGGGACGGTGGCCGCCCCACGCGGGTAGCCGGCGGCGGCCGGTGCCACCGCGGTGGGACGGTGCGGGGCAGCCGGTTGGTGGCTCGGCGGCGGTCGGTGCCCCATGGCCGGCGGGTGCGCCGGGGCCGGGGAGTGCGGGGCCGCCACCGGACGCGGTGCCTGCGGCGGCGGAACCTGCGCGCGTCCCGGTGCCGGGGAGGCCGGCGCGGCGGAGATCGGTGCGGCCTGCCCACCGGCCCGGGCCTGCCGGGACAGCGCGGTCTTCAACTGCCGGGCCGCACCGGCCAGCGTCGCGGCGCTCGGCCAACGATCCTTCGGGTCCTTCGCCAACGCCCGCTCGACGAGCGCGCGGACCTGGGGCGGAATGTCGGCGGGCAGCGGCCGGGGCGTCTCCCGGACGTGCCGCATCGCGATGTCGAGGGGATTGTCACCCTCGAAGGGCCGCCGCCCGGCGAGGCACTGGTAGGCGACCACGCCGAGCGCGTAGACGTCGGAGGCGGGGGTGGCGACCTGGCCGGTGGCCTGCTCCGGCGAGATGTACGACGCGGTGCCGAGCACCGAGCCGGCCGCGGTGAGCTGCCCGACCAGATCCGACCGGGCGATGCCGAAGTCGGTGAGCACCAGCGTGCCGTTGGGACGGACCAGCAGGTTGCCGGGCTTCACGTCCCGGTGCACGATGCCCTTCACGTGCGCGGCGTGCAGCGCGTCCGCGGCCTGGGCGACGAGCGCCATGGTCCGCGCCGGGGTGAGCCGGCCGACCCGACTCAGCGTCGCCGAGAGGGGATCGCCCTCGACGTACTCCATCACCAGGAAGGCGATGTGCTGGTCGTTGCCGAAGTCGTAGACGTCGACCACGCCGGGGTGGTTGATCGTGGCCATGGTGCGGGCCTCGCCACGGAACCGCTCGGCGAAGCCGGGCTCGTCCAGCAACGCCGGGAGCAGGCTCTTGACCGCCACCGTACGACCGAGCACCTGGTCGGTGCCGCGCCAGACGTCACCCATGCCGCCGCTGGCGATCCGCTCGTCGAGGCGGTAGCGGTTGCCGAGTTGGACCCCCGGACTGAGCATGTCAGCGCCCCCCGGGCTCGGCGATGGCGGCCCGCATGATCTGTCCGGCGATCCTGGCGGCCTCGGCGCTGCCGCCGCTGCCGGCCTCCTCCAGGACGACGCAGACGGCGGAGACCGGCTTGCCGTCGGAGTCGAGGGCGAAGCCGATGAACCAACCGTGGTCCGGGCGGTCCGGCGCGGACTGGGCGGTGCCGGTCTTGCCGCCGACCGTGTAGCCGTTGATCCGGGCGTTCTGGCCGGTGCCGTTCTGCACCACGCTCACCATCATCTCCCGCAGGTCGGCGGCGACCTGACCGCTCACCGGCCGGCGCAGCTCGCGCGGGTTGGCGGTGTCGTAGACGGTGGTGCGGTCCGGTGCCAGCAGCTGACGCACCAGGTACGGCCGCATCTGGCTGCCGCCGTTGGCCACCGCGGCAGCGATCATGGCGCCCTGCAACGGGGTCATCCGCACGTCCCGCTGCCCGATGGAGGACTGCGCCAGCGCCGCCGGGTCGGGGCCGCCGTCCGGGTTCTCCATGCTGCCGGTCCGGCTGGCCGCCACGCTCAGGCCGCCCTCGCCGAGCCGGCCGACGGTCAGATCCTCCTGCTCGAAGCCGAACTGTCGGGCCTTCTCCTTGAGCACGTCGGGACCGAGCTGGACACCGAGCTTGGCGAAGCCGGTGTTGCAGGATTCGGTGACCGCGTTCATCAGGGTCACCTGCGACTCGGGGCAGATCGACGGCGCGGCGTTGCGGATCGGCTCGCCGGAGGTGGGCGGGGTGTAGCTCGACCCGGCCGGGATGTTCGTCTCCTTGGTGATCCCGTTCTCCAGCGCCGCCGCGGCCACCACGATCTTGAAGGTGGAGCCCGGCGGCAGCACCTCGCCGAGCGCCCGGTTCCGCAGCGGCCGTCCCGCCTCCTGTTCGAGCCGGTTGTACGCGGCGGTCGCCTCGTCGGTGTCGTGGCTCGCCAGCGGGTTGGGATCGAAGCTGGGAATGGAGACCAGGGCCTGCACCGCCCCGGTGGCCGGGTCGAGGGCGATCGCCGCGCCCTTGGTCGCACCCTTGTTGTTGCCGCGCAACTCGTCGTACGCGGTGTCCTGCGCCCGCTTCGACAGGGTCAGCAGCACGTTGCCGCCGGCGGTGGTGTCGCCGGTGACCATGTCCCGCAGCCGGTTGACGATGAGCTGGTCACTGGTGCCGGCGAGGAAGTCGTTCTCGGCGCGCTCCAGCCCGGTGGCGGCGCCGTTGACCGGCTCGTACCCGAGCACGTGGGCGTACTTCGCGCCGCCCGGGTAGGTGCGCAGGTACTTCAGCTCACCGTCGGTCTCCTTGCTGACCGCCAGCGCGGTGCCACCGGCCTCGATGTTGCCGCGCTTGCGGTCGTACTTGGCGACCTGGACCCGACCGTTGTAGTCGCTGGTGCGGTACTCGTCGGCCTTGTAGGCCTGGATCCAGTTCAGGTTCGCGAAGAGCAGGCCGAACAGGACGATGACGACGACGCCGACCCGACGCAGCGGTGCGTTCACGGCTTGATCACCTCCGTGGGGGCACCGTGCAGCTGCTCGGGCGGCCCGGAGGGGCGGGTCACCTTGCCACCGGCACCGTCGACCGGCCGACGACCGGCGTCGGAGACGCGCAGCAGCACCGCGATGAGCAGCCAGTTCGCCATCAGCGAGGAGCCACCGGCGGAGAGGAACGGGGTGGTCTGACCGGTCAGCGGGATGAGCTTGCTGATCCCGCCGACGATCACGAAGACCTGGAGCGCGAGGGTGAAGGCGAGGCCACCGGCGAGCAGCTTGCCGAACGAGTCCCGGACCGCCAGGGCGGCCCGCAGACCCCGCTCGACGATGAGCAGGTAGATCACCAGTAGCGCGGAGAGACCGAAGAGGCCGATCTCCTCACCGATGCCGGCGAAGATGAAGTCGTTCTGCACCTCCGGCAGCAGCAGCGGCTGACCACCGCCCGGCCCGGCGCCGAACAACCCGCCGGAGCCGAGCGCGAGCAGCCCCTGCACCAGTTGGTAACCGTCGTCGTACGGCTGGGCGAACGGGTCGAGCCAGATCTGTGCCCGCAGGTAGAAGTTCGCGAACGGGCCGCCCACCGCCTCGCCGAGCACGTACGCGAGGTAGGCGCCGCCGAAGAAGAGGACCAGGCCGATGAGCAGCCAGCTGACCCGCTCGGTGGCGATGTAGACCGTGGCCACGAACATGCCGAAGTAGAGCAGTGAGGTGCCCAGGTCCTTCTCGAAGACGAGGACCAGCAGGCTGATCACCCAGACCACGAGCACCGGGCCGAGGTCGCGCCCGCGCGGGAAGTCGATGCCGAGGAACCGGTGGCTCGCCAGCGACAGCACCTCGCGCTTGCGCACCAGGTAGTAGGCGAAGAAGACGAGCAGGGCGAGCTTGGCGAACTCACCGGGCTGGATCGAGAAGCTGCCGATGCGTACCCAGAGCTTCGCGCCGTTGATCTCGGAGATGCTGGCCGGCAGCACCGCCGGCAGCATGACCAGCACGATGCCCGCCAGCCCCAGGGTGTACGCGTACCGGGAGATCGACCGATGGTCACGCATCAGCGCCAGCAGGCCGGCGGCGAGGACCACCGAGATCAGGGTCCAGGCGAGCTGGCGACCGCCGGTCCCGGCGAAGATGGCCAGGTCCGCCCGCTCCTCGGGGGCCGCCTTGGCGAGGTCGAGCCGGCGCAGGAACCCGACGCCCAGCCCGTTGAGCAGGGCCACCGCCGGCAGCAGCGCCGGATCGGCGAAGGGCGCGAGGAACCGGATCACCAGGTGCATGCCGAGGAAGACCGCGGTGAGCGTGGCGGCCGGCACCCAGAAGCCCGTGGTGACCGTGTCGAGCACCTTCGCCTCGACCATCGCCCCGTACGCGGCCACCAGCGCCATCGCCAGCAGCAGCAGCGACAACTCGGCGTTGCGGCGGGACCGGGCCATGCGTACGCCGGGTCGCTCGCCCGCGGTCGCGGGCGAGGATGCCGGGGTGGCCGCTGCGGTCACGATCGTCCTCGGGTGGGAGCCGGTGCCTACTCGGGCGACCGGCAGGCCGCCGGGTCGACCGTGGGCGTGAAGGTGTCGACGGGGGGCGCGTCGGGGGTGCTGTCCGGCGCGGCGGCTGAGGCGCCGCTCGGCGTGGCCGTGACTCCGGCGCGCGGTGACGCCGAGATACTGCCCACCTGACTCGGTGAGCCGGCCGGAGCGCTCGGCGATCCCGTCGGCGCGCTCGGCGTCGGGGACGGCGAACCCACGAGCGAGGGCGTGGAGCTCGGTGTCGGCGGACAGATCGGCTTGAGGTTCACGTTCGTCGGGCTGTCCATCGTCAGCTCCGCCAGCCGCCGTTCCGCGTCCGGCTCGCTCTTGGCCGGGATGCCCTGTTTCACCTGCTCCTGCGCGGCCAGGGTGAGGTCGTCCAGCTGGGCCTCGCTCTCGGAGTGCACGCTGGAGAGGTCCATCCCGGCGATCTGCCCCTGGATGCCACGGAACACGGCCACCTGGCCGTCCTCGGTCGCGCCCACGTAGTACTGGCGCTGGGTGTAGCTCCAGCCGGCGAACACCCCGCCGCCGACGATCACCAGCAGGGCGGTCGTCATCGCGAGCGCACGCAGCGGACGTCGGCGCGCCTCGGGCTCGTCGTCGGCGTTCGCGGCGGAGTCGTCGGGCGTCGGCGGCCGGGGCGCGGAGAGCGCCGAGGCACGGGCCGCCGGGGTGGAGACGTCGGCCGAGGTGGCCATCCCCCGGTCCCGGGCCGCCGCACCACCGACGATCGGAGCCGCCTCGACGATGTCCCGGTCGGTGGCGTCGGCGATGATCACGGTGATGTTGTCCGGACCGCCACCGCGCAGGGCGAGCTGGACGAGCCGCTCGACACACTGCTGCGGGTCCGCGTACTCCCGCATGGTCTCGGCGATGGTCTCCGCGCTGACCACGCCGGAGAGCCCGTCGGAGCAGATCAGGTACCGGTCGCCGGGGAGCACCTGCCGGACCGAGTACTCCGGGTCGATGTCGCGGCCGTCCAGGGCCCGGGTGAGCAACGAGCGCTGGGGGTGGCTGCTCGCCTCCTCCGGGCTGATCCGGCCCTCGTCGACGAGCATCTGGACGTAGGTGTCGTCCTTGGTGATCTGCGCGAACTCTCCGTCGCGCAGCAGGTAGGCCCGCGAGTCGCCGATGTGGACCATGCCCAGCTTGCTGCCGGAGAACAGGGTCGCGGTGAGCGTGGTGCCCATCCCCTCCAACTGGGGGTTGGCCTCCACCGTCTCGCGGAGTTGTTGGTTGGCGGTGCCCACGGCGGAGCGGAGCGCGTCGACCAGGGCGTCGCCCGGGACGTCCTCGTCCAGTGGCGCCATGGCACCGATGACAATGTTGCTGGCGACGTCACCGGCGGCCATACCGCCCATGCCGTCGGCAACGGCGAGTAGCCGCGGCCCGGCGTAGACGGAGTCCTGATTACCGTCTCGGATCAGACCGCGGTCGCTGTGGGCCGCATAGCGCAGGGTCAGAGTCATGGCCGTAATTCGAGAGAGGTGCGGCCGATCCGAATCGGCACGCCGAGGGGGACGGGGGTCGGTCCGGTGACCTTAGCGCGATCCAGGTACGTCCCGTTAGTCGAACCCAGGTCCTCGACGAACCACTGCCCATCACGCGGCACGATCCGGGCGTGTCGCGCGGACGCGTAGTCGTCGGTGATGACGAGGGTGGAGTCCTCGGCACGACCGATCGTTATCTGCGCCTCACCCAACGTGATCCGCGTGCCGGCCAACTGACCCGCGGTCACCACCAACTGGTGCGCCGCCCGCCCCCGCTTCACCTTCGCCGGCTTCGCCGTCGCCTGACCTGTCGACGCACCCACCGCCCGGGGCGCGGCCACCAGCCGACCCGAGCGGGCCCCCGCGAAGAGGTCCCGCCGGATGACGCCGACCACCGTGAACACGAAGATCCACAGCAGTACCAGGAATCCGAACCGGGCAACGGTGATAACGAGTTCCGGCAAGGCGGATCAGCCGTCCACGCGGAAGGTCAGAGTGGTCGTACCGAGCTGGATCATGTCACCGGGGTTCAACGCCACGGCGGAGACCCGCTGGCCGTTGACCATGGTGCCGTTCGTCGAGCCGAGATCGGTGAGCACGACCTGCCCGCCGTCGAAGTCCAGCCGGGCGTGTCGGCGGGAGATGCCGACGTCCGGCAGACGCAGGTTGGCCTGGTCGCCTCGACCGATCACGGTCGAACCCATCTGCAGCGGGTAGGTGCGGCCGTCACCGGAGACCAGCCGGATGTTGCGCCCACCGCCGTGCCCCGGCGGCGGGCCGTAGCCGCCACCCTGGTCGTAGGACGGGTAGCCGGGCGGGCCGGCGTCGTATCCGGGCGGGCCGGCGTCGTATCCGGGCGCCGAGACCGGGGCGACCTCGCCACCGGTGTAGACCTCCGCGGTGACCCGGAACATTCCGGTGTCCAGTCCTTCACCGCGCTCGATCTCGACGATCACGTCCCCGTAGACCGTCCAGGCCTGCTCGCCGATGAACTCCGCCTGCGACTGGGCCAGCTCCTGGGCCAGCGCGGCGGCGTACGGCGCCAGCCGACTGTGGTCGTACGGGGAGAGATCGATCACGTAGCGATTGGGCACCAACGTGCGCCCACCAGCGAGGATGGCCTTGTGTGCCTCGGCCTCCCGCTGCATGGCGTTGAGGATCTCCACGGGGTGGACCACCCCTTTGAAGACCTTGGCGAAAGCCCCTTCGACCAGGCCTTCCAGACGCTTCTCGAAGCGTTGCAGCACGCTCACCGGCTCCTCCTCGGGTCCCGAGGACATGATGGTATCCGTCCAGAGCGCACGCAGCTCACACGCCGCTCGGCCGGCAGGCCACGGCCCGTTCGGACGGCTTCTGATTGTCGTGCTACTCTTTCGTCCGCCACGAACGGTAACCGCTGCGAGCAGCGAAAGCCATTCGCGGCGACAGACCCAGGTCACGTAGCATGGCCGAGGCTCGCCGGTGACCGGCGAGACCCGGTGCGGCCACGTTGATCGGGGTCGAGCCACGGGGAAGTGGCGGAATGGCAGACGCGCACGGTTCAGGTCCGTGTGTCCGAAAGGACGTGGGGGTTCAACTCCCCCCTTCCCCACCACAGCCGAGGGCTCCGCGGAATGCGGGGCCCTCGCTCCGTATCGGGGCGTGCCGGACGTCACGCTATGCTCCGATGGTTTCTGCCTCCGACGCACCAGGAGTGGCATGTGAGTGTCGCATTCGTGACCGGGTCGGGCGGGCTGATCGGCTCCGAGGCGGTCCGGCACTTCGCCGGCCTCGGTCTCGACGTCGTCGGCATCGACAACGACATGCGGCAGGAGTTCTTCGGTGAGGAGGCGTCCACCGCGTGGAACGTCCGCCGGCTGACCGACGAGCTGGGTGAGGCGTACTCCCACCACAGCATCGACATCCGGGACCGGGCGGCGCTCGGCGCGCTGTTCGGCCGGTACGGCCGGGACGTGGCTGTGGTGATCCACACTGCCGCGCAGCCCTCGCACGACTGGGCGGTGCGCGATCCGTTCACCGACTTCGACGTGAACGCCGCCGGCACCCTCAACGTGTTGCAGAGTGTCCGGGAGCACTGCATCGACGCCCCGGTCATCCACTGCTCCACGAACAAGGTCTACGGCGACCGGCCGAACAGCCTGCCCCTGGTGGAGCTGGAGACGCGCTGGGAGATCGAGCCGGGCCACCCGTACGAGCAGGGCATCCGGGAGGACATGTCGATCGACGCCTGCCTGCACTCGATCTTCGGTGCCTCGAAGGTCGCGGCCGACGTGATGGTGCAGGAGTACGGCCGCTACTTCGGCATGAGGACGGCCTGCTTCCGGGGCGGGACGCTGACCGGGCCGGCGCATTCGGCGACCGAGCTGCACGGCTTCCTCGGCTACGTGATGCGGGCGAACATGGAGCGCCGCACCTACAAGATCTTCGGTTACCAGGGCAAGCAGGTCCGGGACGCCATCCACAGCTCGGACGTGGTCTCCGCGTTCGAGGCGTTCTTCCGCAACCCCCGCTCCGCCGCCGTCTACAACCTCGGCGGCGGCCGGCACTCGAACACCTCCAACCGCGAGGCGTTCACGCTGGCCGAGCAGATCACCGGCCAGGAGATGATCACCGAGTACGTCGAGGCCAACCGGATCGGCGACCACAAGTGGTGGATCGGCTCCAACGAGGCGTTCCAGGCGGACTACCCGGACTGGAAGCAGGTGTACGACGTACCAATGATCATGCGAGAGATCTACGAGGCCAACGTGGACAAGTGGGTGCCGGGGGCATGACCAAGAAGAACGTGCTCGGTGTCCTGGTCGACGCGACCGACTACGCCGAGGCCACCGAGCGGGTGGTGGCCGCCGCACAGGAACGCCGGCCGTTGGCGCTCACCGCGCTGGCCGTGCACGGCGTGATGACCGGCGTGCTGGACCGGGCGCACAACGCCCGGCTCAACTCCTTCGACGTGGTGACCCCGGACGGCCAGCCGGTGCGCTGGGCGCTGAACCTGCTGCACGGCGCCGGGCTCACCGACCGGGTCTACGGCCCGACGCTGACCCTGCACGTGCTCTCCCGCTTCGCCGACGAGGGGTTGCCGGTCTACCTGTACGGCTCGACCGAGGAGACCCTCACCCGGCTGATTCCGGCGCTGGAGCGGATGTTCCCGGCCCTGAAGATCGCCGGAGTGGAGGCGTCCAAGTTCCGCGGTGTGCAGCCGGGCGAGGACGTCGAGATCGCCGACCGGATCAAGGCCAGCGGGGCCCGGCTGGTCCTGGTCGGGCTCGGTTGCCCCCGGCAGGAGATCTTCACGTACGCGATGCGCCCGCTGCTGGACATGCCGATGATGGCGGTCGGCGCGGCGTTCGACTACCACGCCGGGCTGCTGCGCCAGCCGCCGCCGTGGATGCAGCGCGCCGGGTTGGAGTGGTTCTGGCGTCTCGGCCTGGAACCCAAGCGCCTGTGGCGGCGCTACGTGATCCTCAATCCCGCGTACCTTGGTCGGCTGTTCGCCCAGAAGGCCGGGCTGTGGAAGGCCCGGCCACCCGCGCCGGCCACCGAACGTCCGACCGAGTTCGCGGTCTGACCCGGATCGACGAACGGGCCCCGGCGCTGTGCCGGGGCCCGCTTGCCGTACCGGACGTCAGAGGGTCAGCGTCCAGGTGTTGATGTACCCGGTGTCACCGCCGTAGACGTCGCGGACCTGGAGGCGCCAGGTGCCGTTCGCCGCCTCGCTGGACAGGTTCACCGTGTAGGTGGCGTTCACGTTGTCCGTGCCGTCGAAGTAGCTGCTGTTCTTCAGCCGGTAGGACGAGCCGTCCGGCGCGAGCAGGTCGATGACCAGGTCGCCACGGTAGGTGTGCACGATGTTCACCGCGACGGTCGAGCTCGACGAGGCGTTCCGGTTGCAGCCGGACATGGTGATCGAGCTGGTCACCGCTGAGCCGGTGTCCGGGATCGACACGTCCGTGCCGTTGGTTCCGGAGCAGCCACCGCCGCTGCCGCCGGTCACCGTCAGCGAGTACGTCGCACTCCTGGTGCCGGAGGCCGCGGTGCCGGTGACGGTCACGGTGTACGTGCCGGCCGGCGTGCTGGCCGAGGTGCCGATGGTCAGCGTGGACGACCCGCCCGAGGTGACGGTGGCCGGGCTGAACGAGGCGGTCGCCCCGGACGGCAGGCCGCTGGCCGAGAGGCTCACCGACTGGGCTGAGCCGTTGGTGGTGGCGGTGGCCACGGTGGCGCTCGCCGAGCTGCCCGCCGTGACCGAGCCGGCGGTCGGCGACACCGAGACCGAGAAGTCGTTGGTCGGCGGCGGAGTGCTGCCGTTGACCACGTAGAGCAGCTGGTTCGGGGTTCCCGTGCCGACGTTCGAGATCACGTTCGGGGTGGAGTTGCTGACCAGGTAGTCCCGGACCTGCTGGGGCGTCCAGGACGGGTTGGCCGAGAGCACCAGCGCCGCCGCACCGGCCACGTGCGGCGAGGCCATCGAGGTGCCGCTGATGGTGTTCGTCGCGCTGTCGCTGGTGTGCCAGGCGGAGGTGATGCTCACCCCGGGCGCGAGGATGTCCACACAGGTGCCGTAGTTGGAGAAGCTGGCGGCGGCGTCGTTGCTCTGGGTGGCACCGACGGTGATCGCCGGTGCGGCCCGGGCCGGCGAGTAGTTGCAGGCGTTCTGCCGCTGGCCGAGGGCGTTGCCGTTACCGGCGGCCACCGCGTACGTGACGCCGGAGTTGACGGAGTTGACGACCGCGTTGTCGACCGCGGTGTTCGCCCCGCCGCCGAGGCTCATGTTGGCCACCGCCGGCTTCACCGCGTTGGCGGTGACCCAGTCGATGCCGGCGATCACACCGGCGTTGGTGCCGCTACCGGAGCAGTTGAGCACCTTGACCGCCACCAGGCGGGTCGCCTTGGCCACGCCGTACGCCGAGCCACCGACCGTGCCCGCCACGTGCGTGCCGTGGCCGTTGCAGTCGGTGTTGTTGGAGTCGACCGTGTTGGTGCCCCAGGTCGCCCGACCGCCGAAGTCGGAGTGGGTGGTCCGGATGCCGGTGTCGATGACGTACGAGGTCACGTTCGTGGCCGTGTTGGGGTACGTGTACGAACTGTTGAGCGGCAGGTTCCGCTGGTCGATCCGGTCCAGGCCCCAGGACGGGGGGTTCGTCTGGGTGCCCGCGATGGAGACGACGTGGTTCTGTTCGACGTACGCGACGGCCGGGTCCGCGGCGATGCGCGCCGCGGCCCGCGCGCTGACCCGCAGTTCGGCACCACGGACGGCGGCGCTGTAGGTCCGGGCCGTGGCACCGCCGTGCCGGCGCAGCAGCCGGTCCACCGAGGAGCCGACGGACGTCCGACTGACCTCGCTGTCCTTGAACACCACGATGTAGCTGTCCTTGACGGCGGTCGCGCCACCGGCGCTCCGGACGGTGCCGACCGGCTCGGCCGCCATTGCCGGCGTGGCCGCCGCCACCATGGCCAGTGTGGCCAGCCCGACGAGCACGGATCTCTGTGGAAGAGCCATCTTCCTACCTCCCTCCGACCGGCACCGGACGTCCACCTGCTCGTGGCAGATTGATCGATGAATGCCGATCACGGTGAGGGTAGTTGGATGTGTGCGGACAGTTAAACATGTCGGATCCCTCATAACACTGGCGAGATGGTTCCCCTACGGGGACGGGTACGGGAGGAACGGGGGGCGGACCCGGATTCGGCGGGCCGGAAATCGGGCAAGGCTGATGGACATGCAGAGCCATCTCGCCCTCCTGCTTCCGGTCGCCGCCGTCTGGTGGGCCGCCGGCTATCTCGCGGACGGGCTACCCCGCCTGCGCCATGCGCGCGAGCTGCGTCAGCAAGCCGGCCGGCTGCTCGCGCTGACGCTGACCGGGCTAGGTCTGACGCTGGCTCTGCCGATCGCCGGGCTGGTCACCGTCGGGCCGACGCCTGCCGATCGGGCCGCCGACGGCCTGACGCTCGCCGCCGTACCCGCCCTGCTGGTGGCCGGCTGCACGGTGCGCCGGTTGCGCCGGCTGTGGGCGGGAGCCGGCGCACTTGCCGCCGCCGCCGGGACACCGACCCCGCACGGGCTGCGGGCCGCCGCCGCTCACCCGCTGATCGGCCTGCCGTTGCAGGTGACCGGTCTGGCGCTGCTGCCGGCGATGATCACCGCGAGCGGCGCCGGCCAGTACCTCGGCCCCTCGGCGACCGGGCCGGCGATCACCATCTCGGCGCTCGCCGTCGCGGCCATCGGCGTACGCCACGCGTTGCGGCACAACCGGTTCGCCGAGCGGGCCATGCCCGAACGGGCGGCGTCACCGCGCCCGGCCGCCGGCGCCCTGCACGTATAGCAGTTCCAGGATCGCCCTGGTCGCCTCGAACCAGCGGTCGAGCCACCCGGGTGGCGGCACGCTGCCCTTCGGCGGCAACTCCATCAACAGCCCACGCAGCAGCGGATGGTCCACGAGGGAGCCGTCGTCCGCCGTCGACCAGCCGGCGGCCGGGAAGGACGGCTCGGTGAGTGGATTCGGGTCCAGTGACGGCAGCGTGAGCGGCGAGGGCGGCTCCGCGGTCGTCGGTGTCTCCCGGCCCGCGTGCTCGGTCTCCGCCGACACCACCTCGGTCAGCACGGTGTCCCGCCGGGCCCCGCGATACTTGCCGCCGAACCGTTCCGGCTTTCCCGGCCCGTTGGTGAGGTTGTCCGACCCGATACTCGTCATCCGTCTCGCCTGCCTCGCTCGGTTACCCGCCCTGCCGGGGGGATGTCGACCAGCGCGTACCGAGAAGTACAACGACACGGGCCCGATGTGGCGACGGCAGCCGGCGCCAGCACGCGGGCTGTGGGCCGCCGCCCGCGCCGTTCGGCTCTGATGCCCGTCACGACCGTCGGTGACGGCAGCGGATCCCCGCTCGGCCACCGGCCGGGCGGGGATCCGTCGTCACCATCCCCGGGGCACGTCAGGCCCGGGGGAACGCGCCGTCCCTGGTGCTGGCGACGAAAGCGTGCCAGTCGCCCGGTGTGAAGACCAGGGCCGGTCCGGCCTTGTCCTTCGAGTCACGGACTCCGACCGCCCCGGTCACGTACGCCACCTCGACGCAGTTGTCGCAGTTCGGCCCGCTCTTCGAGCTCTTGAACCACGTCGCCTGCGCCAGGTTCACGGAGAATCCTTGCGTCGCCACTTCCACAACGGCTCCTCTGCCAGTCTCGCGATGTACTCCACGGACTCCTCCGGACGTTCGGCCGCTGCTCGAATGTGATCGAAGATGAAGCTGTACTTCTGTAGTTCGTCACTCTTCTCCAGGAAGAGCCCACCCGTGGCGTTCTCCGCGTACACGACATCCGGATCACCGGGTTCGGGGAAGCTGAGGATCGTGAAGGTGCCGTCCATGCCGGCGTGCGCTCCCACCTCGAACGGCAGGACCTGCAGCGTCACGTTCGGCAGCTGTGCCACCTCCACCAACCGTTTGAGCTGGTCACGCATGACCGTGTCCCCGCCCACCGGACGGCTCAACACCGCCTCATCGAGCACCACCCACAGATCGACCGGATCATCCTGGGTCAGTAACGACTGACGGCCGAGTCGGACACGCACCCGTTGCTGTACCTGTTCCGGACTGAAATCGGGGCGGGCCGCGCGGATCATCGCGCTGGCGTACTCCTCGGTCTCCAGCAGCCCCGGCACCACCTGCTGCTCGTAGGCGCGAATCGAACTGGCCGCCGCCTCCAGGCCCACGTACGCCCCGACCAGCACCGTGCTGTACGGATGCCACCAGCCCTTCTGCCGCGCCTCACGGGCGATCTGCACCAGCTCGTCGCTCTCGGCACCCACCACCCCGTAGATCCGGAGCATGTCGCGCACGTCGCGGGGCGTAGCGGTGGTGTGGCCGGTCTCGATCCGCGAGACCTTGGACGCCGAGCACTCCAACTGCTCCGCCACTGACTCGATGGTGATGCCGGCGGCTTCGCGCTGGCGGCGCAGTTCCGCGCCGAGCCGGCGCCGCCGGATGGTCGGGCTGCGCCGCTCGCTCACGGTGTCACCTCTCCGCCTCGACGCGCCGCGCTGACCGCCCGCCCACGGCGCGATCCTCCCGGCGAACGTTCGCGGCGTGGGGTGGTTCCGGTCCTCGGCCGGCCGCGGCGGGCGAAACCGGCTCTCAGTGTGCCGCCCGGGTGGTGGCCCGTTCAAGCGTCGTTTCGCGCGAGCCGCTCACGTATCGGCAAAAGTCGACGTGCAACTTGCATGAAGCACACTCCTGATGCACTCTGTCCGTATGACCCGGGTTACTGACCGTCTCCGATCCGTCTCCACGCGTGATCAACGTCGTGGGGCCACGGGTCCGGAGTCCTTCCGGTCGACACCCGCCAGCCCGGCCCACGGGATCGGGAGCCGCTCGCCCACGTGCGACGACGACACCTCCTGACCTACCGACCGATCGCGCGGGAGCCCGCCATCAGCAGCTCCGCACCGACGGACCGGCCACCCACTCCGGCCCCCGAGACACGACCTCGTCGCCGGAGCCGCACAACCCCCCATCATTCCCAGCCGGCCCTTCCCCGCCGGCCGACCCTTCCAGGAGCCCATGTGCTTCCCCGCTCCGGTGACGTACTGCACGTGACACGCGCGGCGAGTGTCCAGTTCCGCAGGCCCATTCTGTTCCGGGTGATCCGGGTACTCGACCGGCCGACCTACGACGGTTGGCTCTGGCTCGAAGGTTACGAGTTGAACGCGGCGGGGGACGCGGTCAACCGTCGATCGATCTTCGTCCAGCGGGCTGGGCTGCGGCAGGTCCAGGCCGCACCACAGCCGCGTCCGCACACCGTACGGTCGGCCCGCCGGCCGGTCGTACGGACGCCGGTTCGGGTGCACTGAGCATCACGAACCTCAGGTGAAAAGGATTCGGGGGGCATGCCGCCGACATAGAATCGGTATGCCCACCCCGGCATGTCCGCACCCCGCGCCTCCCGGACCCCGAACCTGGGATGGCCATGGTCAATATGTCCGCGCGGGAGCCACGCCGGCCCCGCATCGCCTACACCTTCGGGCTCCTGGCGCTTCTCGGTGCCGTCACCACCCTGGTGGTGCTGGGCCGCGATCCAGCCCTGTCGTCCACCCGGCTGGCTGAGCCCGTACCGGCTCCGGAGATCACTGTCGTGGAGAGCGAACCGGTCGAGCCGGACACCGCCGCCGACGGTGTCTGGGACGCCTTCGCCCACGACGGCTTCTTCGGGCAGCCGACCGACCGACCGGCGGAAGCCGCCGACTCCCCGCAGCCCGCGTACCCGACCGACGAGGACGCGCCGGTCCGGGCCACGGGTGACCACAGCCGGGAGGAACTCAGCCGCTCGCTGTTCTGGTCCGGGGTGTTCGGGCTGGCGATCTCCCTTGCCGGCCTGGGGCTGGTCGGCACCAGACGCCGCATGTGGTGACCCGGACGATCAACCCGTGGGGCTAGCCGTCGCGGTCGGCTCGGTGGTCGGCTCGCCCGTCGTCGGCGACGGACTCGGACTGGCCGTGGCGACCACCAGCCGAACCTCGTCGCCGGCCGCCACCAACTCGCCGGCCTCCGGGTCGGTGGCGATGACCGTCCCCTCCGGCTGGTCCGACGGGCGGTACTCCACCTCGTAGTCGAGGTCGAGCCCGTCCAACGCCGCCCGTGCCGCGGCCTCCGGCAGACCCACCAGCGGCGGTACCGGCACCTGGTCCGGCGCGGCGCTCGTCGTCGGCGCCGCTGACGGAGACGCGGTGGTCGGCGACGGCGACGCCGTGGTCGGTGGCGCCTGGGTGGTCGGCGACGGCGACTCCGAGCCCGGCCCCTCGTCGTCGAGCCCCTGGCTGGCCAACCAGAACCCGCCCCCGATCAGGGCGAGTAGGAGCAGCAGCAGGACGCCCCAGAGAATCGGCAGCCACCACGGTCGGCCCGGCTGTTCGTCGGCGTACCAGTCGCCGCCGGCCGGCTCACGGTCCACACCCGGCCGCACCGAGGGGACCTCGGCACGCCCGGACCACGCCGCCGGACCGGAACGCTGGGTCGGCGGCAGCTGCGCGGTGGCGTCGGCCGGAACCGGCGGTTCTCCCGCCGCCCGGTCCATCGGCGCGGTCTCGTCGGGTGCCTGCGCCGACGCTCCGGCCACGCGGTCCACCGGCGCGGTCTCGTCCGGCGTACGCCCGAGCGGCGCCGTCTCGTCCGGCGTACGCCCCAGCGGCGCGGTCTCGTCCGGCGTACGCCCGAGCGGCGCCGTCTCGTCCGGCGTACGCCCCAGCGGAGCCGTCTCGTCCGGGTTGTCGTCGGGCGGCGGGATCGGACGGGTCCGATCTTCCGGTTGCCCGTCGGTCGGCTCCTGGCGGTCGTCGCTCACGGCACGTCCTTTCCGCCGATCGGGCGGGCACCAGGCCCCTCGACGGTCAACCTAGCGGTTCTGCCGGTCATCGGTGGGCATCAGCGTGTCGGGTGCGCGTCACGGCGCCGGAGCGCTCGCGTCCGCACTCGGCAGCGTGCCGCACCGAAGCTGGACCACGTCGTTCCACCTGCCGACCGTGCCGCCCACCGGTCGTTGCGCGGTGACGGTGCCGGAGCGCCCGCCGGGATAGCGTGGAAAGAAGCCGTCGTCGACGAGTTCGGCACCGGCCTCGTTGCACTCCTCGCCGATCAGATCCGGCACCTCGTTCGGCGGCGCGGCCCCGGCAACGTTGATCTTCACGGTGACGCCACGCCGCACCGGCGTGCCCGGGGCCGGGTCGGTGCTGCGCACGCTGGGGCCGTCGCCGCTGCCGAAGACGAGTTGCCAGCCCAGGCCCAGGTCGCGCAGCTCCTCCCTGGCCTCCTCGAAGTCCAGGCCGACCAGGTCCGGAACGGTGAGCCCGGTCGGCCGCGACGGGCTGGGGCTGCTGCTCGGCCGGGTCGGGGCGGACGACGTCGGCGGTTTCCGAGGCGGCGAGGTCCGGACGGCGGGCGTCGGGGAGGGGGTGCCGGTCGCGCCGGAGGACACCGGGTCCGGTCCCACCTGGTCGCCGGCGAGCACCCAGCCACCGGCGGCACCGATGATCGCGAGCAGTACGGCGGCGAGCCCACCACCGACGACCATTCTCGTCCGGTCCGGGGCGGTGCCACCGCTTCCCGGCCGCCCATCCGTGGTCCCGTCCGTCATCCCGCCCACCGCCTCATTCCCCCGCGACCGTACCGACCGGGGCCAAGCACTCTCCGTGACCATTGCCGGTCGATGCCGCGCACGACTCGCCGCACCGACCACAGGACGTTACGCTGCCCGGCATGGCCAGACAGGGCTGGGGAGGATTGATCGCCACCGCGGCCGGCGTGGCAGCCGGTGCCGGTGCGGCCCAACTGGGTTTCGGGTACGGCCTGGGCATCCTCAACTGGGCACCCCCTGAGGCGACCGCCGGCACGGCGGCCTGGGTGGCGAGCCTGATCTGGGCCACCTGGATCGCCGCCACGTCGACGATCTTCGGTGCCGTCTGCGCCCAACGGCTGCACGACCGCCGGCGGGCCGCATCCCCGTCCGACAGCTCGACGTCGGTCGGAGCGCCCACCTCCGACGCCCCGCCGCCACCGTCCGGCACCGCAGCGCTGTCCAGTTCGGCAGCGGCGGCCAACGGGCCGGCGACGTCCGACCGCCTGGTGCCGCTCTCTGCCGACCGTCCGTCCGCCACCGCCGAGCAGACGGGAGGCGGGCTGCGGGGAATCGCGCTGGCCGTTGCCGCCGGCCTGGGCGCACTGATCACTGTGCTTCTGGTCGCCGTGCCGGCCCGGGTGGCGGTGGTGCCGGACACCCCGTCTCCCCGGGACATGGCCGCCGGGTACGCAGCGGTCGGCGTCCTGATCGGGACACTCGTGGCGATCTGGGCGCTGCGGTGCCGCGCCGCCGCCACGAACGTCATCGCCACCGCCGGTTGGCTCTGGCTGCTCGCGGTCATCGCCGTGGTCGACTCGGTGCTCGCCGGTCGCGGACTGACCACCGCGCAGCTCGGCATCTGGCAGCTCAGCTCGGACAGCGAGCAGTTCTGGGTCCGGGACTACTTCTACTGGCCCGGCGCGGCCCTGTCGCTCGGTTCGGCACTGGTGATCGGTGCGTTGGCGGCCCGCGGCGGAGTTCGGGCGACCGACCGACGGGTCGGTGCCACCGTCTCGGGCGCCGCCGGTCCGCTGCTGGTGGCCATCGCGTACTTCCTCGCCGTGCCGAGGCTCACCGCGATCAGCCCGGAACAGGTGTCCGCCCATCTCACCGCCCCGTACGCGGTGATCGTCGGCATCGGGGGCTCGGTCCTGGTGGCGGCGCTGGCTCAGCGGTCGGCCCGACTGGCGGCCCGCCGGTCGAGCGGCTCCGACGCGGCCCACGTGGTGCCCCGGCAACGGGTCGGCGACTCCGACCGGCACACGCCCGGGTCCGAACCGGATGCCGACCGGCCCGCACCGGACTCCGCCCCGTCCGCGCCGGACGCCGAGTGGTCCGGGGCGGGTGCTCCGCTGTCCTCGGCGAGTGCCGCGCGGTCCTCGGCGGCCGGCGACCGGCTCGACCAGACGGCGGCCGGCGAGGTGACGGCGGCCCGCAAGGAAGCCGCATCGGCGGGAACCACATCGCGACCGGCAGCGGTCAAGCCAGCGGCGGTCAAGCCGGCAGCACCGAAACCGGCAGCACCGCCCTCGACAGCGCAGCCGGAAAGGCTGGCGGAGGTGGGTGGGGCATCCGGATCCTCGCCGTCCGAGGCGTCGTCCGGCAGCGACGAGACATCCGAGGGCGGGAGCCGCCGCGGTCGTCCCCGGCAGCGAGGTCGCTAGTCCGGATCTTGGCACGAAACGGCCCACCGAGGGGCGATTCCGCACCAAGATCCGGCGAGGTGCCGCATCGCTCAGTCGAGGGGCCAGGTGTGCACCGGCTCGTTCGTGTACTGCAACTCGGTGTAGCGCTGGAGCATGTGGTGCAGCGCGGCCCGACGATCCAGGCCCAGGTGCCGCTCGGCGGACCACACGGTGGCGGTCTGCCAGGCCGCACCGTTGCGTCCGGTACGACAGCGTTGCTCGATGATGCCGAGTAGCCGGTCCCGCTCGGTGGCCTCGACACCGAAGCCGTCGAGCCCGGCGGCGGCGAGCGGCAACAACGTGTCGAGCACCAGCGTGGCCACCGGCACCTCGCCCAACTGCGGCCAGTGCAGGATCGCGTCCATGCCCCGGCGGGCGGCGGCGTGGAAGTTCTCCTCGGCCGAGCTGAAGGTGAGTTGGCTCCAGATCGGCCGGTCGGCCTCGGCCATGCCCCGGACCAGCCCGAAGTAGAAGGCGGCGTTGGCCAGCATGTCCACCACGGTCGGGCCGGCCGGTAGCACCCGGTTCTCCACCCGCAGATGGGGACGGCCGTTCATGATGTCGTACACGGGCCGGTTCCACCGGTAGACGGTGCCGTTGTGCAGCCGCAGTTCGGCCAGCTCGGGAACGCCGCCGGCGTGCAGGACCTCGACCGGGTCCTCGCTCTCGCAGATCGGCAGCAGCGGCGGAAAGTAGCGGACGTTCTCCTCGAACAGGTCGAAGATCGAGGTGATCCACCGCTCACCGAACCAGACCCGGGGTCGTACGCCCTGGGCCTTCAGCTCGTCCGGCCGGGTGTCGGTGGCCTGCTCGAACAGGGCGATGCGGGTCTCCGCCCAGAGCTGCCGATCGTAGAGAAACGGTGAGTTGGCGCCCACGGCGACCTGGGCTGCGGCGATCGCCTGGGAGGCGTTCCAGTAGTCGGCGAAGCTGTCCGGCGCCACCTGGAGGTGGAACTGGAGGCTGGTGCAGGCCGCCTCCGGCGCGATCGAGTCGTTGTGCGTACGCAGTCGCTCGACGCCGCGGATGTCGAGCTCGATGTCCTCGCCCCGGGCACCCACGATCTGGTCGTTGAGCACCCGGTACCGCTCGTTCGTGGAGAGGTTGTCCGCCACCAGGTGTCGCTCGTTCAACGTGGGCAGGATGCCGACCAGAACGATCCGGGTGTCCGAGCGTGCCGCGCGCTCGTTGGCCCGGTCGAGGCTGGCGCAGAGGTCGCGTTCGTAGTCGGCGAACCCGTTGCCGGAGATCATTCGGGGGTTCGCGTTCAGTTCCAGGTTGAACTGGCCGAGCTCGGTCTGGAACAACGGGTCGGCGATCGCGGCCAGGATCTCCTCGTTGCGCATGGCCGGTTCGGCCGCCTGGTCGACCAGGTTGAGCTCGATCTCCAGCCCGGTCATCGGCCGGTCGGCGTCGAAGCCGAAGTCGTCGAGCATCAGGGCGAACACGTCCAGGCAGCGACGGACCTTCTGGCGGTACCGGACCCGATCCTCACGGGAGAAGGAGGCTCGATCGACGTCCCTGCCCATGCTTCCTCCCGGCGCGCGGCGCCACGGAACGGTGCCGCTCCGCAGCGCACTGTGAACCATACTCGTTGGAGGCGTCGAGCCTGGCCGCCCCGAAGATCGGTCCATTGCCGCAGTCCGCCCGGGAGCGGCGGTCGATCACGTCGCCCGGACCTGCTCGGTCGCCTCCGCCGGAGTACCTACCCCGCCACGCTGCGGAACCCCGGCGACCAGCGACGAACAAGTTGTGACAATTCGCACCGACACCGGGGGCGGACCTGACCGGGACAGCCGACAGGCCCGCGCGGTGCGGGCGCGGGCCTGTCGGGGCGTACGGATCAGGACTGCCGGATGGCCTCGCCCTCGATCTCAATCTTGACCTTCTTGCCGACCAGGACGCCGCCGGACTCCAGGGCCACGTTCCAGGTCAGGCCGAAGTCCTCACGGTCGATCTCGGCACTCGCCGAGAAACCGAAGATGTCCTGGCCGAACGGGCTGCGGCCGACACCCTCGAACTCGACCTTGAGGTCGACGGGACGGGTCACGTCCTTGATGGTCAACTCGCCGGTCAGGACGAACTCGTTGCCCTCGTGGGACTTCACGCCGGTGCTGCGGTACTCCAGCGTGGGGAACTTCTCGGCGTCGAGGAACTCGGGGCTGCGCAGGTGCGCGTCCCGGTCCGCCTGGGCGGTGTTGATGCTGGCGGCCTGGATGGTGGCGGAGACCGTGGACTCCAGAGGCTCCTCGGCGATCGTGATGGTGGCGCTCGCGTCCGCGAACTCGCCGCGAACCTTGCTCACCATCATGTGCCGGGCGACGAAGCCGACCCGCTTGTGCGCCGCATCCAGCAGGTAGGTACCGGCCGCCGGGATGGTGAGGCCGTTCCACTCGCGGGTAACCGGCTCGGTGCTGCTGGTCATGAGAGACTGCCCTCCAGAAGATATCGTTTAGTAGCCCAACGGCTGCGTCAGCAACTATAGCCTCGGCAATATTCCTGGTGTCAAGTATTGGTACGATGGACGGGTGGAAGCGAACACGTTCGACGACCCTCGGATCACGGCGGTCGGCCTGCTCTTCGAGGTGCACGCCGGGCTGGCCGCCCGATTCGCCGCCCAGCTGGAGGAACACGGCCTGTCATCGGTCGAGTTCGAGGTGCTGACCAGGCTCACCCGGTCACCCGACAATCAACTGCGGATGACCGACCTCGCCGCCCAGACCTCGTTGTCCACCAGTGGCGTCACCCGGGTGGTGGACCGGATGGAACGCGACGGGCTGATCACCCGTCGTGCCTGCCCCTCCGACCGGCGCAGTTCGTACGCGGTGGTGACGCCCGCCGGCCTGCGCCGGCTCGACGAGAGCCTGCCCGGGCATCTTCAGCTCATCGAGGACTGGTTCACCGGGCAACTCGACCCGGCCGCGCTCGACGCGCTCCTCGACGGCCTGCGCCGGATCCGCGACGCCGTGCACCCCTGCGCGACCGCCGGGAGTCGATCCGTCGCACCTGGTGAGACACCGGCCGAGTGCGCCGAGGACAAGGTGGAACCGCCCACGACGGGCGGCCAGCCGCGCCGTTGAGCGACCCCTCGCATCGTCCGCGCCAGCGGTTCCCGGCGTCCTCGACGAGGTGTGGACCCTGGGTGCACACGGCACCAGCCGAGCGTCACCTCACCGGCAGAAAGACCGGCAGAACCACCGGATCAACCGGCGATAGCACATCAAAACCGACAGACGGGCCGGCTGCGCCTCGCTAGTCTCGCAGCGGCGGGGGCAGCGGGGGGCACCGGCGCGGGCGATGAGCGAGGGGTGGCAACAGGGGGCTTCCTCGCCCGCGCCGTCCCCGTCCCCGCCACCCGCGTTCCGTTCGTGGCGCTCACCGCCCGTCCACCGGGGGGCCGTTCCGGGTCACCGACAGCACGTAGAGCAGTTCCTCCTCGTGTGCGAGCAGCCGGACGCCGCTCTCCCGGCAGGCCACCTCCAGCCGGTCCAGCACGCCCGCGTCGGAGGTGCTCGCCGCCAGCCCCACCAGAGCCTCCACCACCGTGCGTCGGTCCCGTCCGGCCTCGTCCGGCTCCGCTGCGGCGGCGAACCACTCCGCCGCGACCTCCCGATCGCCCCGGTGCAGCGCCAGGTGGCCCTCGATCAGCGCACCGGTGCCGTCGAGCGGGCGCAACTCGGCGAGCACCTCGGCGGCCTCGACCGCCCGACCGTCCTGGGCGAGCGCCAGACCCAATGTCCCCAGCACCTCGCGCCGACCGCGCGGGGTGCCCAGGTCGCTGAACGCGGCCAACACCCGGCGAGCCTCGTCGACGGCGTCGGCGTACCGGCCCTCCAGGCGGAACACCTCCGCGACGGTGCCCCGGGCCAGCAGCCGCAGCCGCTGCTCCGCGCACTGCCCGCCGAGCCGGTCCACCACGGCCAGCCGGCGACGGGCCGTGGCCAGGTCACCGATTCTCATCTCGTGCCACGCCAGCTGATGCTGCGCGACCGCCATCTGGCGGGTCAGGCCATGCTCGGTGGCCAGGGCCAGTACCGCCTCCGCCTGCTCCCGTGCCTGGCCCGGCCGTCCGGTCGCGGCCAGCAGGACGCCGAGCACCGTGCGCGCCTCCAACTCACCCGGCACATCACCGAGTCGACGAAACTCCACCAACGCCGCGCGGGCCGTCGGCAGCTCCGTCGCGCCCGCACCGTGCTCCCCGGCGAGCATCGCCACACCCACCGAGGCCCACGCGCGCAGGGCCGGATCGGCGTCGGCGGTGCGCGGGTCGGCCAGCAGCCGCAGCAGCCACTGCCGACCGATCACGTCCCGCCCGCGTAGCCGCCACCACCGGGGCAGGCTCACCGCGAGGCGTAACGCGGTCAAGGGGTCGTCGACCGCCGCGTACGCCAGGGCCGAGCTGATGTCGCCGGTGACCTCGTCGAGGCGGTGCGCGGCGGCACTGGCACCGGCGCCCGTCAACCCCGGCGCGGTCCGCTCCACCAGCCGGGTCACCACCCGCGCGTGGCGACGTCGGATCACCGTCGACTCGCCGGTGCCCGACGCCTGCTCGACGGCGTAGTCCCGGACGGCGTCGACGAGCCGGAACCGGTACGAGCCGCCACCCCGTACGCTCAGCAGACCGAGATCGAGGAAACGGTTCAACAGCGGCACCGGATCGACGCCGGTGCCGGCGAGCATCTCCTCGGCCAGTTCCACCGACCATCGGTTGCCGAAGGCAGCGAGCTGACGCAGCGCCGCCCGGTCCTCGACGGCGAGCAGGCGGTAGCTGGTGGCCACCGCGTCGCGCAGGGTCTCGGCCACCGCCGTGCGAGCGTCGTCGCCCCGGGGTCGCGGCACCCAACCGCTGTGCGTGGCGGCCGAGGTGTCCAGATCCAGCACCCGGTCGCCGTAACGGTCGAGCAGTTCGGTGAGGTCGAGCAGCCGCCCGCGCGCCGCCATCAGTTCGATGGCCAGCGGCAGCCCACCCAGCCGTCGCACCAGGGCGGCCAGCGCCGGCAGCTCGGTGTCGTCCGGCGGTTCCCGCCGGACCTGGGCCAGGCGCGAGGTGAACAGGGTCACCGCCGGATAACCGGCGAGCGTGGCCGGATCGGTGTCGCCCGGTGACGGCACCTCCAACGGCGACACGGGGCGCACCCGCTCGCCCGGCAGCCCGACGGGATGCCGGCCGGTGACCACCACCCGCAGCGACGGCACCACACCGACGAGCCGCCGCAGGGTACCGGCCACCGGGTCGGGTGCCCGCTCCACGGCGTCCACCAGCAGCAGCGCCCGACGGTCGCCGAGCCGAGCGGCCAGCTCGGCGTCCCGGGCGACGCCGAAGACGGTCATCACCGCGGCGTGCACGTCGGCCGCGTCCGACCCGGCACCGATCAGGACACCGGCGACACCGCCGGGGTGGGCCGGCGCGGCGGCGTGCACCGCCGCCAACGCCAGTGCGGTCTTGCCGACGCCGGCCAACCCCACCAGGCTCACCACCCGGGGACCACGCGGATCGTCCAGCAGCGCGGCCAGCTCGGTGACGTCGTGCTCCCGGCCGATCAGTTCCGGTGGTGGCGGCAGCCCCAGCGGGGTACCGGCCTCGGGTTGGGCGGTCGCCGGCCCGGCGCCCCGGGCGGCGGCCAGGAATGCCGCGCGGGTGGGACCGGTCAGTCGGAGCGCCCCGGCGAGCAGTTCGACGGTGGTGCGCTGTGGCCGGGTGGACCGGCCGCGTTCCAGATCACGGACCGTGCGCACCCCGACACCGGCGCGGGCGGCCAGCTCAGCCTGGGTGGCGCCGGCGGCCAGCCGATGCGCCCGCAGCAGCTCCGGAAGACCGGCGTGCGGCGGGCCGGATTGACGATCATGACCGGGAGCCATGGGCACGGACAATACGGGCCAGGCCCGACATCGGACACGGGATCGTCGGCCACCCGACGATGCCGTGCCGAAAGCCGACAACGACCGGCCGGGCACGGACAGCCGTCGATGCTGGTGGTGGGGCCTCCCGGACCCACCCCGGACGGAACCGGCCACCGACCGGGCTGGCTCACATGCCCAGGTCGCGAGCGATGATCATGCGCTGCACCTCGGAGGTGCCCTCGCCGATCTCCAGGATCTTGGAGTCCCGCCAGAACCGCGCCACCGGGTACTCGTTCATGAAGCCGTACCCGCCGTGGATCTGCGTCGCCTCCCGGGCGTTGTCCACCGCGATCGTGCTCGCGTGCAGCTTGGCGATCGCCGCCTGCCGCTTGAACGGCTCGCCGGCCAGCATCCGGGCGGCGGCGTCGTAGTAGGCGAGTCGGGCGGTGTACGCCTTCGCCTCCATGTCGGCGATCTTGAATTGGATCGCCTGGTAGTTGCCGATCGGCTGACCGAAGGCGTGCCGCTCCTTCGCGTACTTGATCGACTCGTCGACGCAGCCCTGAGCCAGGCCGACGGCCAGCGCGGCGATGGCGATCCGGCCCTCGTCGAGGATGCGCAGGAACTGGGCGAAGCCCCGACCACGCTCGCCGAGCAGGTTCTCCGCCGGCACCCGGCAGTCGTCGAAGGTCAGCTCGTGGGTGTCCGAGGCGGTCCAGCCGACCTTCGAGTAGCCGGGCGCGACGGTGAAGCCGGGGGTGCCGCTGGGCACGATGATGGAGGACAGTTCCTTCGTACCGTCCGGGCGGGTGCCGGTGACGGCGGTGACGGTGACCAGCGCGGTGATGTCGGTACCGGAGTTGGTGATGAACGCCTTCGAGCCGTTGATGACCCATTCGCCGGTCGCCTCGTCCAGCACCGCCCGGGTCTCGGTGCCTCCCGCGTCCGAGCCGAAGCCCGGCTCGGTCAGCCCGAACCCGGCCAGCGCCTCGCCGCTGAGCAACCGGGGCAGCCACCGCGTCTTCTGCTCGTCGGTGCCGAACCGGTAGATCGGCATCGCGCCCAGCGAGACCGCCGCCTCCAGGGTGATGGCCACGCTGGAGTCGACCCGGGCCAGTTCCTCCAGGGCCAGGCAGAGGGCGAAGTAGTCGCCGCCCATGCCGCCGTGTTCCTCGGCGAAGGGCAGGCCGAACAGGCCCATCTTGCCCATCTGGCGGATGATCTCGTACGGGAAGGTGTGCTGCTCGTAGTGCTCGGCGATGACCGGCGCGACCACCTCACGGGCGAAGTCCCGCACGCTGTCCCGCAGCGCCGCGTGCTCCTCGGAGAGCCGGAAGTCCATCGGGTTTCCTCCTGTGTGGACGGCCCGCCGGGCGCTCGTGACGCCGGGACGGGATCGTGCTGGGTGCCGGACGGGTCAGACCGGGGTGACGCCGTGCCGTCGCCGGGAGAAGTGCCGCTGCTTGCCGCGGGCGGCGGCGAACCGGCGCACCAACTCGGCGCGCAGTTGCCGCGGCTCGACGATCGCGTCGACCACCAGCTCGCTGGCGAGCCGTACGACGTCGATGTCCCGCTCGTACTCCTCGCGCCGGGCGGCGACGAACGCGGCCCGCTCGGCCTCGTCCTCGATCGCGGCGATCTTGTTCGCGTACACGGCGTTCACCGCGGCCTCCGCACCCATCACGGCGATCTTGGCGGTGGGCAGGGCGATGGTGGCGTCCGGCTCGAAGCCCGGCCCGGCCATGGCGTAGAGGCCGGCGCCGTACGCCTTGCGCACCACCACGCAGATCTTCGGTACGGTCGCCTCGGAGATCGCGGTGATCATCTTCGCGCCGTGCCGGATGATGCCCTGCTTCTCCACCGCACTGCCGACCATGAAGCCGGGCACGTCGGACAGGAACAGCAGCGGCACGTTGAACGCGTCGCAGAGCTGCACGAACCGGGTCGCCTTGTCCGCCGAGTCGACGAAGAGCACCCCGCCCTTGAACATCGAGTTGTTGCCGACCACGCCGACGACCTCGCCGTCCAGCCGGCCGAACCCGATGGTCAACTCCTTGGCCCAGAGGGCCTGGATCTCGAAGAAGGAGTCCTCGTCGAGCAGGCCCTTGACGTACCGCCGCATGTCGAACGCCTGCCGCTCGCTCGCCGGCACCAGCGCGGCGAGGTCGACCTTTGCCGGTGCCTCGACGGCGGGGGCGGCGGGCGGCTGCTGCGTCCAGTTCGCCGGCAGGTACGACAGGTAGCGCTTCACCACGTCGAGCGCCTCGGCCTCGGACTTGCAGAGGAAGTGCCCGACGCCGGACTCGGCGCAGTGCACCCGCGCTCCGCCCATCGCTTCGAGCGTGGTCTTCTCACCGGTGACCATCTCGACCATCCGGTCCGAGCCGAGGTACATGCTGGCGTTGCCCTCGACCATGGCCACCACGTCGCAGAACGCCGGAATGTACGCGCCGCCGGCCGCGCTCGGCCCGAACAACGCGCAGACCTGGGGGATCGAGCCGGAGGCGCGGACCTGGTTCCAGAAGATCTTCCCGGCGCCCCGTCGCCCGGGGAACAGCTCGACCTGGTCGGTGATCCGGGCACCCGCCGAGTCGACGAGGTAGACCATCGGGACGCGGGTGTCGTAAGCCCGCTCGATGATCCGGATGATCTTCTCGACGGTACGGGCGCCCCAGCTGCCGGCCTTGACGGTGGAGTCGTTGGCCATCAGGCAGACCTGACGACCGTCGACGGTGGCGGTGCCGGTGATCACGCCGTCCGCCGGCAGCCCCTCGGCCAGCGCGTTGGCGTAGAGGCCGTCCTCGACGAAGCTGCCCTCGTCGACCAGCAACGCGACACGCTCCCGCGCGAACAGCTTGCCCTTGGCGGCGTTCGCCGCGTGATACTTCTCCGTACCGCCGCCCTGGACCCGCTTGCGCAGCTGCTCCAGCGCCTCACCGTCAACCGTCACCACGGCCCCCCACCCCAAGCAACCTGAACGATCGTTAGGCTACCCCACCCCAGCCCGCCCCCGCACCACCCACCACCCTCCCCAGCCCCGCGCGATCTTGCACTTTCGGTCGCCGAAATGCCGGATAACAGCGGATCCGCCCCGACCGAAAGTGCAAGATCGCGGGGCCGGGGTGGGGGGTGGGGTGGGTTAGTGGGGGGTTAGGTGGGTGCGGGGGCCGGCGCGGAGGACGCCGGAGGGGAGGGTGCGGGCGGTCAGGTGCTCGGCCAGTTCGGCGACCTCGATCAGGGCGGCCAGGTCGATGCCGGTGTCGATGCCCATGTCGTGCAGCATGTGCACCGCCTCCTCGGTGGCCAGGTTGCCGCTGGCACCGGGCGCGTACGGGCAGCCGCCCAGCCCGCCGACACTGGCGTCGAACTCGGTGACCCCGAGTTCCAGGGCGGTCAGCATGTTCGCCAATGCCGTACCCCGGGTGTTGTGGAAGTGCAGCAGCACCGGAACGCCGGCATTGCGGTCGCGCACCGCCGTCAGCAGCTCACGGACCCGGCGCGGCGTTCCCATCCCGGTGGTGTCGCCGAAGGCGACGCGGTCCGCGCCGTCCCGGACGACCCGGTCGACGATCGCGGCCACCCGCGCCGGATCGATGTCGCCCTCGTAGGGGCAGCCGAAGCTGGTCGCGACGATCACCTCGGCGTGGGCACCGGCGCCGTGCAGCAGGTCGATCAGCTCGGCGATGTCGTCGAGGGACTCGTCGGTGGACCGGTTGACGTTGCGCCGGTTGTGCGTGTCGCTGGCCGAGACGACCACCTCGATCTCGGTGAAGCCGGCGGCCAGGGCGCGCTGCGCGCCGCGCGTGTTCGGCACCAGCGCCGAGTAACGCACTCCGTCCACCCGCCGCGCGCGTCGCCACACCTCGTCGGCGTCGGCCATCTGCGGGATCGCCCGGGGGTGCACGAACGACACCGCCTCGATCCGACGCACCCCGGTGCCCGAGAGCGCGTCGAGCAGCCGCACCTTGGCGTCGGTCGGGATCGGCGCATCGTTCTGCAACCCGTCGCGCGGCCCGACCTCACGAATGGACACGTACTCCGGCATCTCCGCCATCCGGCCACCTCACTGTGACACGCTCCGTCCCCAACCCTCCCCAGCATGTCACACCCCATCCCACCCGACCCCGCGTTGATCAAGAAGTTTTGGTCGGCTGCGGCACGAATCCCGACCAAAACTTCTTGATCAACCCGCCGAGGGGGCCGGGAGGGGGGTGGGGGTGGTCAGCGGAGGCGGGAGACGATGGTGGTGTCGTAGGTGCCGGAGAGGAATTCGGGGTTCTCCAGCAGGTCGGCGAAGAAGGGGAGGTTGTGTTTGGGGCCGGCCAGGTTGAAGGCGGCCACCGCCTCGCGGGCGCGGGCGATGGCTTCGGTCCGGTCCTGGCCGTGCACGATGAGCTTCGCCATCAGGCTGTCGTAGAACGGGGTGACGGTGTTCCCTTCGGCGTAGCCGGAGTCGACGCGGACGCCCTCGCCGGTCGGCTCCACCCAGGTACTGATCGTGCCGGGGCCGGGCAGGAACCGCTTCGGGTCCTCGGCGTTGATCCGCAGCTCGATGGCGTGACCACGCACGGTCAGCGCCTCCGGGTCGAAGGTCGGCGGCAGGCCGGCGGCCACCCGCAGCTGCTCCTCCACCAGGTCGATGCCGTGCACCAGCTCGGTCACCGGGTGTTCCACCTGGAGCCGGGTGTTCATCTCCAGGAAGAAAAACTCCCCGGTCGTCGAATCGAGCAGGCACTCGACCGTGCCCGCGTTGCGGTAGTTCACCGCCTCACCCGCTCGCACCGCGGCGGCGAGCAGGCGGGTGCGTAGTTCCGGCGACACCGCCGGGGAGGGCGACTCCTCCACCAGCTTCTGGTTGCGCCGCTGCACCGAGCACTCCCGCTCGCCCAACGCCAGCACCCGACCGTCGGCCAGGCCGAGGATCTGCACCTCGACGTGCCGCACCCGGGGGAAGTAGCGCTCCAGCAGCACCGAGCCGTCGCCGAACATCCGCTCCGCGAAGGCTCGCACCTTGTCGTACTCGGTCCGCAGCGCGGTCTCGTCGGCGGCCACGCCCATGCCCATGCCCCCGCCACCGGCGGCCGCCTTGACCATCACCGGGTAACCGATCTCCGCCGCCGCCGTGACCGCCGCCGTCAGGTCGGCCGCCGGCTCGGTGGTCCCGGCCGCCACCGGCACGCCGGCCGCCGCCATCAGGTTCCGCGCATTGATCTTGTCGCCCATCGCGCTTATCGCGTCCGCGCCGGGTCCGACCCAGATCAGCCCGCTGGCCTCGACGGTACGGGCGAAGTCGGCGTTCTCCGAGAGGAAGCCGTACCCGGGGTGGATCGCCTGCGCGCCGGTCGACCGGGCGGCGGCGATGATCGCCTCGGTGTTCCGGTAGCTCTGTGCCGGGTTGGCCGGCCCGACGCAGACGGCCTCGTCGGCCTCGGCGACGAACGGCAGCTCGGCGTCGGCCTCCGAGTGCACCGCGATCGCACGTACCCCGAGCCGCCGGGCGGTGCGGATGATCCGACGGGCGATCTCACCCCGGTTGGCGACCAGCAGCGACTCGATCATGGCTCCTCCGAGCGTTCCATTGTGTGGGACGCGGGCTAGCCAATCACGTCACGGCGGACCCGTGAAAGGCCCCCTGCCGGCGCCTCGGCTCGGCGGAGGGGACGAGCCGGACGCTGACCGCGGCGGGTCAGGCGGGCCCGGTGGGGGCGAGCAGCGCGGCCAGCGTGGCGGCCCGCAGCAGCTCGGCCCGCCGCCGGTGGTCGACCTCGCCGCCGAGGAACGGGGTGGAGTTCATCAGGCCGAACGCGGCGTGCGCCAGCACTCGCGCCTCACCGTCGGGCAGCCCTGGATGCAGGGCGGTCAGCACGGTGACCCACTCCTCGACGTAGAGCCGTTGGAGTCGGCGGATGCGCCGCCGGGGCTCCTCCGGCAGCCGGTCCAGTTCGTGCAGGTGCAGCGCGATGACGGCCGGATTGGCGAGCGCGAAGTCGACGTGGAAGTCGATGAGCGACTCCAGCGCGGCGCGCGGGTCGTCGGGATGGGCGGCGCGGCGCTGCCGCCCGCCGTCGAGCAGTCCCTCACTCACCGGCGTCAGCGCGGCGACGAGCATCGCTTCCTTGCCGGCGAAGTGGTGGTAGAGCGCCGGGCCGGTCACCCCGGCTGCCGCGCCGATGTCGTCCATCGACACACCGTGGTAGCCGCGGGCGGCAAAGAGACCCACGGCGATCTCAAGAATCTCGTCCTTGCGGGATCGGCGTCGTCCCGCCCCCGTGGCCCCGCCGGACGCGCCCCGGGCCTGCTGCTCCACCGTCACCGGGCCAGCCTAGACCCGACCGTCGACCGCGTGCGGCCGTGGTTACCCGCCGGTCCGACTGCCGGGAACGGTGCCTCACGTCGGGCGTTGGTCGAGGCCGGAGAGCCGCACCGCGATCCGGTGCCGCACCGGCGGGAGCATCGAGACCAGGCGGAGCAGCAGGTCCCGGGCCGGCCGCACCGACGACGGCACGGTGGCCAGTCGGGTCAGCCGGTCGGCGAAGCTGGCCACCTGGTGGGCGAGCGGGCGACGTCTGGCCGCGTACTCGTCCAGCCGGGTCTCGGCGGCTCCGGCGAGCACGTCCGCCAGGGTCTCGCCGAGGTCGACCGCGTCACTGATGCCGAGGTTCATACCCTGCCCGCCGGCCGGGCTGTGCACGTGCCCGGCATCACCGGCCAGCAGCACCGGCCCGCAGCGGAACGTCCCGGCGACCCGCCGGTGCAGCCGGAAGCGGGAGGACCAGAGCACCTCGCGCACCTGGTCCGGCCGTTGCCGGGGGCCGCGCTCATCGAGCAGGCGTTGCAGGTAGGCCGCGTCCGGCTCGGCGGGCGGATCGGTGACGGTGGCGACCAGGCGTACCCGCCCGTCGGGCAGCGGCGCCCAGACCAGCGGCCCACCCCGGGCGAGGAAGATCGACGCGCCGTCGCGGGGCAGGCCGCTGTCGACGCGTACGTCGGCCAGCACGAACGACTCCTCGGAACCGGCCGGCCCGGTGAAGGTGATGCCGGACAGCTCACGGACGGTGCTGTTGATGCCGTCGGCACCGACCACCCATCGGGCGCGCACGTTCGTGCCGTCGAGGTCGGCCACCACACCGTCGCCGTCGCGGTGCAGACCAGTGAGTCGGTACGGGCGCAGCACCGGCACGCCGGCCTCGGCCAGCCGATCGGTGAGCACCTCCTCGGTCACCGACTGGGAGACCATCAGCGCGTACCGGTGGCGGCTGGGCAACTTGCCGAACGGCACGGTGACCAGCACCCGGTCCCGGTCGCGGACACTGAATCGGGCCGACCGCAGCCCCCGGGCCACCAGTGCCCCGCCGGCTCCGATCCGGTCGAGCACCTCCAGGGTGTACGCGTGCACCACGGCGGCCCGCGACGTCACCGCCGGCTGCTCCCGCTTGTCGACCACGGTCACCTCGACCCCGCGCCGAGCCAGGGTGAGTGCGGCGGTGAGCCCGGTCGGACCCGCGCCGACGACCAGGACGTCCGTTCGTTCGGGCAGCATCACAGCCTCCTCGGCGTATTGCCAACGCTTGTTGGCCAACACTTGTTGGCAACGTTAAGCCGCCCCGGATTGGGAAGTCAACAGGCGTTGGCATACCGTCGGTCACATGACGGAGGGCGTACCGGAACAGGCTCGGCAACCGCTCGCGGAGCCGGCGGCCGACGGCGGGGCAGCGGACGGCGGACGTCGCACCTCCCGGCCGACGGCGGCGACTGGTGGCGACCGCAGCGCGGGATCGGCGGCCGGCGGCGGGCGGCGCAGCGCGGCGGCGACCCGCGCGGCCATCCTGCGGGCCGCGCGGGACCGCTTCGCCGCCGACGGGTACGACCGGGCGACGATCCGGGCCATCGCCGCGGACGCCCGGATCGACCCGTCGATGGTGATGCGGTACTACGGCAGCAAGGAGAACCTGTTCGCCACGGCGGCCGAGTTCGACCTGCGGCTGCCCGACTTCAGCGGCGTGCCGGTCGATCGCCTCGGCACGGAGCTGGTCAGCTACTTCTTCACCCGCTGGGAGGGCGACGCCACTCTGCCGGCGCTGCTGCGCACGGCGAGCACCAACCCGGGCGCGGCCGAGCGGGTACGCGCCATCTTCACCACCCAGCTCAGCGTGGCGGTCGGCCGGGTGGTCGCCGACCCCGCCGAGGCCCCACGGCGCGCCGGCCTGGTCGCCAGCCAACTGCTCGGCGTCGCCCTGACCCGCTACGTGCTGCGCCTGCCCCCGATGGTCGACATCTCCCCCGCCGACCTGATCGCCTGGCTATCCCCCACCATCCACCGCTACCTAACCGACCCCGACCCGACCCCGCGCTGACCTACCACTGCGTTGATCATGAGGTTAGCGGCGAAGTCGATCACAAATTCCGCCGCCAACCTCATGGTCAACATGGCGTCACCTCGGGTCGGGGCCCTTGACGACGGGGGCGCGGACGAGGTTGCCCCACTCGGTCCAGGAGCCGTCGTAGTTGCGTACCTTCGGGTAGCCGAGCAGGTGTCGGAGTACGAACCAGGTGTGGCTGGAGCGTTCGCCGATCCGGCAGTACGCGATCACGTCGTCGTCGGCACTCAGGCCGAGCTGGTCGGCGTAGATGGCCCGTAGCTCGTCGGCCGACTTGAAGGTGCCGTCGTCGTTGGCGGCGGACTTCCACGGCTTGCTCACCGCGCCCGGGATGTGACCACCGCGCAGCGCGCCCTCCTGCGGGTAGTCCGGCATGTGCAGCATCTCGCCGGTGTACTCGCCCGGCGACCGCACGTCGACAAGCGGCCGGCCGGCGTCGACGTGCGCCGACACCTCCTCGCGGAACGCCCGCACCGGTGCGTCGTCGCGCTGCGGCACCGGATAGTCCGCCCGGGGCCGGTTCGGCTTGTCGCGGGTCAGCTCGCGCCCCTCGGCGATCCACTTCTGCCGGCCGCCGTCGAGCAGCCGCACGTCCTGGTGACCGAAGAGGGTGAAGACCCAGAGGGCGTACGCCGCCCACCAGTTGAAGTTGTCGCCGTAGAAGACGACCGTGTCGGCACGGCCGATGCCCTTGGCGGCGCAGAGTTCGGCGAACCGTTCGGCGTCCAGGTAGTCCCGGGTCACCTGGTCGTTCAGCTCCAGATGCCAGTCGACCTTGACGGCACCGGGGATGTGGCCGCTGTCGTAGAGCAGCACGTCCTCGTCGGACTCGACGACCACGAGACCGTCGTCGCCCAGATGCTCGGCCAGCCAGTCGGTGGTGACCAGTCGCTGCGGGTCCGCGTACGACTGGAGTCGGGGATCGGGATCGTTCGGCACAGACATGGTCCCCAAAGTACGCCGCGCTCCGCTCGGCCATCGGAATTCGGTGCAGCGGATCCGGTCCGCCAGGCGTGACACTCCTGACTGCCGCCGACCGCGAGGACCACCATGACCGCAGCGCCACCAGGGGCCGACCCACCGCTGAAGGATTTCAGCGAGTTCTACCAGGCGCACTTCCAGCGGGTCGCGGTGCAGCTCTACGCGTACCTCGGTGATCGTGCCGAGGCGCAGGACCTCACCCAGGAGGCGTTCTGCCGGACACTTGAGCGCTGGGACCGGATCAGCGCCTACGACGACCCGTCGGCGTTCGTCCGCCGGGTGGCCTGGAACCTGGCCACCAGTCGGCTGCGTCGGGTCCGTACCGCCGTCCGTCATCTGGCCCGGCAGCGGGAGGAGCACGTACCCGGTCCGAGCCCGGACCGGGTGATGCTGCTGGAGGCGCTCACCATCCTGCCCGCCACCCAACGCCGGGCGATCGTCCTGCACCACCTGGCCCAGCTCACCGTCGCGGAGATCGCCGACCAACTCGGCGTACCGGAGGGGACGGTCAAGTCCTGGCTGTCGCGGGCCCGCACGGCCCTGGCCCGTCACCTCACCGAGCGGCAGGAGGCCGGCCGTGCGTGAGATCAACCTGGACCGGCTGTTCGCCGACTTCGAAGCGGCCTCCGCACCGACGTTCCGCCCGCCCGACATCTCGGACCTCCAACGCCGGATGCGCCGCCGCCGGAGTTGGCGGAGCCTGCTGGCTGGGCTGGTCGTGCTGCTGCTGACCGGGCCGGGCGTGTACACCACCGCCGGTCTGGACGCCGACCGCGACCCACCCGACCCGACCCCGTCACCGGCGCCGGACGGTCAGGTGATCGAGCGGAAGGTGAACCCGGTGGGGGTCGCCGGCAGCCTGCGTGAGCTGCGGTTCGTCGACGCGCGGCACGGTTGGGCGCTCTTCGACACCTGCGAGAGGACTGACGATTCGAGGGACTGCCGCCGCGACCTGGCGCGGACCGTCGACGGGGGCGAGACCTGGCAGCGCATCCCGGTGCCGGACGCGGTGAACCGCCCCCGGCAGGAATGGCCGGTCCACCTGCTCGCCGTCGACGAGCGGATTGTCACCATAAGCATCGGCGGCGGTTACCTGGTCTCCACCGACGGCGGTGCTTCCTTCACCGAGCACCCGCAGGAAGCTCCACCGGAGGCGACGCTGCTCAGCGGGACCACTCGCAGCGGGTATCTGCTCCGATGCCCGGGAAGCGACCCCCTGATCCGTGTCGACTGCCCCGAGTTGGCACTCGCTCGGATCGGCGCGGCGACGCCACCCACCCAACCCCCGGTGGCTCTGTCCCACGATGCCAATCTCGGGCTGGTCGAGGACGGTGACGGCCGACTCTGGGTGACCGTTCTGCAGGACGGCCGGCTCCGTACGGCGGTAGGCGCCGACGGGGCGGCCAGTTGGCGGCAGTTGCCCGCCGTGTCGGGCGCCGACAAGCTGCTCGTCTCCCCCGACGGCCGCGACGCCTGGCTGCTCGGCCGACGGAAGGGCAGCAACGACCTCTCCGATCTGAAGCGGATCTGGCGGCTGGTCGACGACCGGTGGCGCGAGCAGACCGAGTTGCCGTCCGACACCAACTCGGTGACCGCCGTCAACGACGGCCTGCTCGTCGTGACCAAGGTCGGTGGCAACTTGGGTTACTGGACCGGCGAACGCTACATCGACGTACCCGAGGTCCGTCGGCCGCGCTTCGAGGGCGAGGAACTTCCGAGCATCGAGGTGCTTCCCGACGACACCATCGTCATCTACACCAGAAACACCACCACCACCCTGGGCGTCGGCACCGCCCAGTCCCGCGCCTGGATCCGCCTGAACCACTGACCTCCCGGCAACCGTCCGCGTAGATCAAGAAGTTCAGGTCTTGATCAACGCGGCGGAGCGGGGGTTGACGGGGGGAACGGGGTGAGGGTGGGGCGTTTGGCGGTGCGGGTGTCGCCGGAGGAGCGGCCGGTCAGGCGGCGTTTGATCCAGGGGGCCAGGTGTCGGCCGGCCCAGCGCAGGTCGGCGGTGCGGGCGGACAGCCAGGGGGTGGGCTCCGGGTTCGGGGGAACCAGCAGCCACTCCTCGTCGCAGCCGACGCCGAGGGCGGTCAGCACCTGACCGGCCACGCGGCGGTGCCCGGCGGGGGACAGGTGCAGCCGGTCGGTGCTCCAGAGCAACGGGTTCAGGTACGTGTCGTCGGAGTACAGGTCGACCAGGATGGCGCCGTGCCGCTCGGCGGTCTCACCCACCGCACGGTTGAGCAGGGCGACCCGGGGCGCGATCAACCGTTGGCCGGGCAGCCGCGCCATCACGTCGGCGAACCGGAACAGCAGCACGTCGGCACCACGGCTACGCAACCGGCCGACCACCTCGTCGAAGCGGGTCACCAGGGTGTCCGGATCGAAGTTGCGCCGCAGCACATCGTTCCCGCCCGCCGCGAAGCTGATCAGGTCGGGCTTCATCGCCAGCGCCGCCGGCACCTGCTCGGCCACCACGCTCGGGAAGGTCCGCCCCCGGATGGCCAGGTTGGCGTACGAGAAGTGGGGGCCGGCCTCGGCGGCGAGCCTGGTGGCCACCAGATCCGCCCAGCCCCGGAAGCTGCCGTCCGGGTAGGCGTCGTCCAGGCCCTCGGTGAAGCTGTCCCCGACCGCGACGTAACTGCGCCAGCGCACTGCTCACTCCTCCGACGTGCGAGTAGGGAAGGAACTCCTGCCTACCACCGGAAGTTTTGCACCGGTCGTCCGCGTGGCGGTGTCCCGCGCGGGTGAACGTGGCGGACATCATCGAGGTGAGCGGGGTCCACGCGCCGGCCCCATCGCGAGTAGTGTCCCGAACCACACGCTTCGTTCATGCTTCGTTCACCCGAAGGATTCCGCTGTGGCCGTTGGTCGTCGCTGGCTGTCACGCACAGCCGCTGCCGCACTGCTTCTCGTCGGCGGGATCGCCGTCCCCGCCGGCTCCGCCTCGGCGGTGGACCCGGAGCCGACGTTCACCTTCGACATGATCGGCACGACGATCACGTCGGGGGCCGGGATGAAGCGGGCTTACCTGAGGGTGACCAACCTGACCGACGAGACCCCGAGTTTCGTCGAGTTCCGCGTGCGGCCGGTGCTCACCCCGGAGGACCAGTGGATCGACAAGGCCTACCTCAAGTGGGCGACCCAGACCGCCGGCTCCGGCGAGTGCGACGGCGATTTCGACGGTTGGTACTGCCACATCTACCAGGGCACCTTCCCTGAGCTGGTGCCGGCACCCGGCGGCACGGCGGACATCCCCATCGACATCTACACCAGGGGGCGGCCGGAGCCATTCGAGGGCAGGTTCCACGTCGAGGTCAGCATGTCCTGGGGCCGGAACGGAAAGCCGGTCACCGACCGTAGGGAGTTCACGCTCACCGTGGTCGACGAGCGCGAAGCCGACCTGGCGGTGGTAGCTCCGGACGTCAAGCAGTCGGCACGCGTCGGCGCCGGCGGCAAGCTCGAAACCACCGGGACGTTGCACCCGGGTGGTACGGGCGCGGTGCGGTACCGCATCGTCAACCAGGGTGAGAAGGCGGTCAGTGGCGTGCGGGTGACGCTGCGCCTGCCGGAGAAGGTGACCTTCATCCGGCCGCCGCAGGAGTGTGTGCTCGACGACGACGGGCGGTCTGCGGTCTGTACCTACGATTCGCTCGCGCTCGTACCGGCCGACGAGACCGACCCGAAGGACCACGCCCACTCCGCTGTCGAGTTGCACCACCTGGTGACGGTGCCGGCCGACATCACGGCACCGGTCACCCTGGCCGGCGGAAGCGTGCAGGTCGAGGGCCTGACCGAGGGCATCAGCGACCGCTCCGCCTCGAAGCCGGCCGTACTGCCCGCGAACGCCGTCGCCGTACCGGCGGCCGACGTGGACGCCAGCGACAACCAGGACGGGTACGCCGTCGTGGTCGCCGCGGAGAAGGACGACGACAACGGCGGCGGGGGTGGCCTGCCGGTCACCGGGCCGCAGGCCGGGCTGATCGCCGGAGCCGGCCTCACCATGGTCGCGGCGGGCATCGTGCTGCTGCTCGCCCGACGCCGCCGCTCGGTCGCGTTCGTCTCCGGAGACGACACCACCGCTTCCTGATCCGTCCGCCCGGCCTGGGCCGGTCAGCCCAGTCGGCCGGTCGATGGACCGATCAACGCGGGCCGGCCGAGCCAGGGGTTGGTCAGCCCGGGCCGGCCGGTTGACGAGCCAGCCGACCGCAGGTCGATCAACACGACGTCCGCCGGCTCCGGGCCCGCAGCGCCGTGAAGGACTCCGGCCCCGGCGGCGCGGGACGGGTCCGGGTCAGATGGTGCGGCAGCGTCCGGTGCAGGCCGGCGGCAGGGCGACGGCCGGGCGACGGTACGGGCCCCACACCACGAACCGCTGGAACAGCTCGCGCGGGGTCGGGCCGCCCTCCGGGTTCAGCCGGAACAGGTCGTGGGTCGCCTCGTAGTAGAGCCCGGACAGGTAGACGGCCAGGTCCAGCCAGCGGTTGTCGTACTCGACGCGGAGCAGCAGCCGGGCCTCGGCGCACGGCCAGGACAGCCCGCAGGCGCGGCACAACCAGAGCGGGCGGAGCGGCAGATGCTGCGGGCCGTCCAGTGGGTGCCGCCGGGGCCGCTCGGCTGCCGGTCCGCGGCGCGGCACGGGCATCCCGGCCCGACCACGAGACGGTACGGCCACCTTCCGCGCCCGGTCACCACGCTCCGCCACTGGCTGCGGACTCGGATCACCACGCTCCACCGCCGACTGTGCGGCTGGACGGCCAGGCTGGTTCGGGTCGGGCATCTCCACCTCCTGCGGCGAAAAAGGGAAGGGGCCGCCCCGGCACGGGGGAGAGCGGGGGCGGCCCCGGCGCAGCCCCACCCCGTCCCCGATGGATGGGAGCAGGACCACCAGGTGACAGTGTGGTGACCGGGTGACTACTGTCGGAAGACATCGACACCGGCCGTGGCAGAGCTGGCCCCGGCCGGGAAGCCCACATGAGCAGCCGATCGATCGTGGAGGCACTGTGGAATCCGAGCCGACCGCCGAACTGATCCGGGCACAGTTGCGTCGGCTGCGGCTGGCCGCCGATCTGACCCAGGAGGATTTCGGTAAGCAGGTGCACTTCTCCGGCTCGCAGATCTCCGCGATCGAGCTGGGGCAACGACCGTTCGACCGGCTGTTCCTCAAGCGGGCCGACGAGGTGCTGAACAGCGACGGCCTGCTGCTGGGACTGCTGCGCATCGCCGAACTGCACGGCCAGCCACACTTCCTGCGGCCCTGGCTGGACGCCGAGCGCAGCGCCACCCAGTTGCGCTGCTACCACCCGACCCTGATCCCGGGGCTGCTCCAGACCGAGCACTACGCCCGAGCGGTGATCCGCGCCGACGACCTGCTCAGCGAGGACGAGGTGGAGCGGCGGGTGGCGATCCGAATGGACCGGCAGGCGATTCTGACTCGGGCCGACAACCCACCGATCCTCTTCGCGGTGATCGAGGAGGCCACGCTGCGCAGGGTCGACGAGAGTTTCCGGGGCATCATGACGCAGCAGATTGACCACCTGCTCGAATGTGTGAAGCGCGGCGGCGTGATGATCCTCGTAATTCCGATCGAGGTAAGCGTGCATGTGGGACTTTCCGGTCCGTTCACCCTGGCTCGGGGAGGCGACGGTGACTGGACCGGGTATCTGGAGAACCAGGTCGATGGCGCGACAATCGACAAGGCCGAGGAACTCGCTACCCTGCACGCTAGGTGGGACGGCATCCGCAGCGTCGCCCTCCCCAAGGGACAGTCCGAGCTGCTGATGAAGGAAGTGATGGAGTCGTGGTCCACGATCTGACCGGCGCGACCTGGCGCAAGTCCACCCGCAGCGGCAACAGCGAGTGTGTGGAGGTGGCCGACAACCTGCCCGGCGTGGTCGGCGTACGCGACAGCAAGGACGCCCCCGGCCCGGTGCTCACCTTCGCCCCGACCGCCTGGCGTCGCTTCGTCGCCGACACCAAGCTCCGCTGATCCACACCACGCCACGCCCGTCGCACCGGGCCGTGAGACGGGATGCCACGCCCTGTGACGCGGCGACTCGCCTCGGCCACCCGCTCCCGCCGCTAGTCGGTCACCGGATACGGGGCGTCCGGCGCTCTCCGGTTGCGGCATCTGGGGGCTTCCCGGCCGCCGGAGGCCGCATGATGCCGGAACCGGATTGGATCAGCGGCGTCGCCGCAACCGGGCGGACCACCGAGCGCTGGTCCGGCGGGGTGGGTGGTCATGCAACTTCTTCTACCGAAGACGCCATGTCATACGAGGTCAATAGCCGCCACCCGGTCAGCGGGAGGCGACCGTCAGCACGGCGTCGGCGAAGGCCTGCGGTGCCTCCTGCGGAAAGTTGTGCCCCACCCCGCCGCCGACCGTACGGTGCTCGTACGGGCCGGTGAACTGTTTGGCGTACGCCTCGGGTTCCGGGTGGGGTGAACCGTTGGCGTCCCCTTCCAGGCTGATCGTCGGCACGGTGATCGGCGGCCGGTCGGCCAGCCGCTTCGCCACGTCCGCGTACTGCGGCTCCCCGTCGGCGAGGCCGAGCCGCCACCGGTAGTTGTGGATGACGATGTCGACGTGGTCCGGGTTGTCGAGCGCCGCCGCGCTGCGGTCGAAGGTGGCGTCGTCGAAGTCCCACCTCGGCGAGGCCGTCCGCCAGATCAGCCTGGCGAAGTCGCGGGTGTTGCGCGCGTAGCCCTCCCGGCCGCGTTCGGTGGCGAAGTAGTACTGGTACCACCAGGAGTACTCGGCCGCCGGGGACAGCGGCACCCGACCCGACGCCTGACCCTCGATCAGGTAGCCGCTCACCGCGACCAGGCCGTGGCAGCGCTCCGGCCAGAGCGCGGCGACGATGCCGGCGCTGCGGCCACCCCAGTCGTACCCGGCCAGCGTCGCCCGCTCGACCTCCAGCGCGTCGAGGAACGCCACGGTGTCGACCGCGAGGGCGGCCGGCTCGCCGTTTCGCATCGTGTCGGCGGACCGGAACCGGGTGCTGCCGTAGCCGCGCGCGTAGGGCAGCAGCACCCGGTGACCGGCGCTGGTCAGCAGGGGAACGACCTCGGCGTAGCTGTGGATGTCGTACGGCCAGCCGTGCAGCAGGAGCACCACCGGACCGTCCGGCGGACCGGCGTCGACATAACCGACGTCGAGCACCCCAACCTCGACCTTCCGCACGTCAGTGAACAACGCTCCCACCCCCACCACCGGTCAACTCGCCCACCCCATACCCGAACCTAGAACGTCGAATTCGTCACCGACCCAACTTCCACAGATCTTGGTGCGGGGATGCCCCGTCGAGGGCGCCGCCGTGCCAAGATCGGCATCAGGGACGGGTGCGGGAGATGGCCCAGGCGATCACGCCCGTGACTACGCCGACGATGACACCGGTGAACAGGCTGCTGATCACGGCGAAGATCCGCACGATGACGGCCTGCGTACCCGGCGCGAGGTCGGTCAGGTTGCCGCCGAGGGTCGGCGGGGCGTCGAAGGCCACGTGCCAGAGCAACTGATGGGTCAGGGCCAGCAGGACGCCGTACAGCACGCCGACGGCCAGCAGGGTCAGGAACGGGTTGGGCACCCGCTTCACCAGGGCCACGGTGATCCACACGATCGGCGGTACCACCACCAGCAGCAGGTTGACGAAGGTGCGCTCGTGCACCAGATCCAGGTCGTGCAGCACCACCCGGGGCAGGCCGAGCAGCGCCAACCCGAGCAGGGCGGGCAACGGAAGCCCGAGAGCCGGGCGAGATGACATGGTCATGCCGGCAACGCTAGGAACGATCGGTGGCCGCGCCATCGGCCCGGGATCGCGGTCACGGTACGTCGGTGAGCGATCCCCGGTGTCGCCTTCCGACGACTCCGGGGGCCCCGACCTCGCCGTACGCTGATTTCGTGGCCGGCCAGTCGACGCAGCGGAGGGTACGTCCCTGGGTCACCGACGCGCTCCTCGGCGCGGGCGTGGCCGGCACCGTGTCGGTCGTCATCACCGCGAACGAGGGTGGCCGGCACGGGCCGGACCAGCTCGCGTACCTGTGGGCGGTCGGCCTGGGCGCGCTGATGCTGGTCCGGCGGCGCTACCCGGTGCTGGTGCTGGCGGTCAGCGTGCTCGGCCTGTTCGCCTACTACGCCGCCGGCTATCCGGCCATCGGGCTGGCCGTGCCGGTCGCCGCCGCCCTGTTCTCGGCGGCCGAGCACGGCCGGATCGCCGCCTCGATCGTCGCCGCCGTGCTGGTGGTCGTGGTGTCGGTGGTCTTCCGGCTGGCCGAGGGACAGGACTTCTCCTTCGTCGTCGGTTACGAGCTGGCTGGGCACGTCCTGCTCATGGGGGCGGCGATCGCCCTCGGTGACAGCCTGCGGTCCCGCCGCGCCGCCCAGGCGGACGCCCGCCGGATCGCCGAACTGACCGAGGCCCGGTACCGGCAGGAGGCACAGGCCCGCCTCCGGGACGAGCGGATGGCGATCGCCCGTGACCTGCACGACTCCCTCGGCCACACCACCTCGGTGATCGCCCTGCACGCCGACGTCGCCCGGGAGGCGCTGGGCCGGGACGAGACCGCCGCCCGGTCGGCGCTGGAGCTGATCCGGTCCACCGCCCGCCGCAGCATGGACGACCTGCGGCGGACGGTGACCCTGCTGCGATCACCGGGTGACCCACCACGCACGGTGGTCTCGCTGGCCAACCTCGACGCGGTGACGTTGGCCGCCTCGGCCGCCGGCTTCGACGTCGACGTGCGGGTGGCCGTCGACACGCCCCTACCGGCACCTGTCGAGGCCGCCGCGTTCCGGATCGTGCAGGAGGCGGTCACGAACGTGGTCCGGCACTCCGCCGGCAGCCGCGTCCAGATCTGTGCCGAGCAGCACGGCGACCAACTCACCGTCACCGTGACCGACACCGGCTCCGACCCGGCACCCGGCGCAGAGCCGCCCAGCGGCGCAGAGCCGCCCAGCGGCGCAGAGCCGCCCAGCGGCGCAGAGCCGCCCAGCGGCGCAGAGCCGACGGGCGGCGCAGAGCCGACGGGCGGCGCAGAGCCGACGGGCGGCGCAGAGCCGACGGGCGGCGCAGAGCCGGCCGGGGCGCCGACCTACCCCGAAACCGCGAACGGCCGGTTCGGGCCGACGGTGGCTCGAACCGGGCACGGCATCGCGGGGATGCGGGAACGGGCCGAGAGCCTCGGTGGCACCCTCACCGCCGGGCACCGGCAGACGGGATTCGAGGTACGCGCGGTGCTGCCCCTGCGGGAGCCGACGTGACGAGCGTGCTGGTGGTCGACGACCAGGATCTCGTGCGCGCCGGGATCCGCACCCTGCTGGCGGCCGATCCTCAGCTGACCGTGGTCGGCGAGGCCGCCGACGGCCGTTCCGCGCTGCGTCTGGCCCGTCAGTTGCGGCCGGACGTCGTACTGATGGACGTCCGGATGCCAGTGATGGACGGCCTGGCCGCCACCGCGGCGATCCGTGCCGACGACGCCCTGGCGGCCACCCGGGTGCTGATCCTCACCACCTTCGACGACGACGAGGACATCATCGAGGCGGTCGGTCTCGGTGCCGCCGGTTACCTGCTGAAGGACACGCCCTCGGACGACCTGCGACGGGCGGTGCACACGGCCGCCGCCGGCGGGAACCTGCTCTCGCCGACGGTCGCCCGCCGGGTCATGGAACGGCTCGCCGCGACGCCGAAGCAACCGCCACCCGATCCCCGGCTGTCCGTGCTCACCGAGCGGGAGCGGGCGGTGCTGGCCCGGGTCGGTCTTGGCGAGACCAACGACGAGATCGGCCGGGCCCTGTTCATCAGCCCGGCGACCGCCCGCACGTACGTCAGCCGCCTGCTCACCAAACTGAACGCCCGTGACCGCACCGCCCTCGCCGTCATGGCCCACCGCGCCGGCCTGACCACCCCCCACCCATAACCCACCACCCGCCCGCACCCCCACCCCCCACCCTCTCCGCCCCCCGCCCTTTCCGGGTTGATCAAGAAGTTCTGGTCATGGATCGGCCGTTTCCCGACCAAAACTTCTTGATCAACGCGCCGAGCGTGGGTGGGGGTGGGGTGGGGGTGGGGGAAATGGGTCGGTGGGGTGGGGGGTGGGGTTCTAGGGTGCGGGGGTGATGCTGCGGATGTCGACGTCGCTGATTCGGACCCTGCGGGAGGATCCGGCGGACGCGGAGGTGCCGAGTCATCGGCTGTTGCTGCGGGCCGGGTACATCCGACGGGCGGCACCGGGCGGCTACACCTGGCTGCCGCTGGGCCGGCTGGTGCTGGAGCGGGTCACCGAGATCGTGCGGGCCGAGATGACCGCGATCGGCGACCAGGAGGTGCACTTTCCGGCGCTGCTGCCCGCCGAGCCGTACCGCACCAGCGGACGGTGGACCGAGTACGGCGACGACATCTTCACCCTGGCCGACCGGCGCGGTGCCGAGCACCTGCTGGCACCGACCCACGAGGAGTTGGCCGCGCTGCTGGTCAAGGAGCTGTTCACCTCGTACCGCGATCTGCCGGTGACGCTGTTCCAGATCCAGACCAAGTTCCGCGACGAGGCCCGTCCCCGCGCCGGTCTGCTGCGCGGACGCGAGTTCCTGATGAAGGACGCGTACTCCTTCGACCTGGACGACGAGGGCCTGCGGGCCGCGTACGGCCGGCACCGCGCGGCGTACCAGCGGACCTTCGACCGGCTCGGCCTCGACTACACGGTGGTGCACGCGATGTCGGGCGCGATGGGTGGCTCCGCGTCCGAGGAGTTCCTGGCCACCACGCCGGTCGGCGAGGACACCTACGTCGGCTGCACCGACTGCCACTACGCGGCGAACACCGAGGCGGTGACCACACCCGCACCGGCGCCCGCCGACCCGCAGGCGCAGCCGGCGACCGAGGTGCACGACACGCCGGAGACGCCGACCATCGCCAGCCTGGTCGCGCTGGCCAACGACCGCCGGCTGGCCGGCCGGGACGACTGGTCTGCCGCCGACACCCTGAAGAACGTCGTGCTGACGGTACGCCGACCGGGCGCCGAAGCGCCGGAACTGCTGGTTGTCGGGCTGCCCGGTGATCGGGAGGTCGACCTGAAACGGCTGGCCGCCGCACTGGCACCGGCCACGGTGGACGTCTTCGACGCCTGGAACGAGCATCCCGAACTGGTGCGGGGCTATCTCGGGCCGCAGATCCTCGGCAAGCTCGGCGTCCGCTACCTGGTCGATCCCCGGGTGGTGCCGGGCACCGCCTGGCTGACCGGGGCGAACGAGCCGGGCCGGCACGCCACGAACGTGGTGTGCGGCCGGGACTTCACCCCCGACGGCACGGTCGAGGCTGCCGAGGTCCGTCCCGGTGACCACTGCCCGGCTTGTGCCACCGGCCGGTTGACCATGCGCCGGGGCATCGAGATCGGACACATCTTCCAGCTCGGTCGCCGCTACACCGACGCCTTCGCGGTGGACGTGCTCGGTCCACAGGGCAAGCCGGTCCGGCCCACCATGGGCTGCTACGGCATCGGGGTGTCCCGGGCGGTGGCGGCGATCGCCGAGCAGCACCACGACGATCGGGGACTGGTGTGGCCGGCCTCGGTCGCGCCGTGCGACGTGCATCTGGTGGCCGCCGGCAAGGGTCCGCAGCTCGACGCGGCGCTCGACCTCGGCGTCCGGCTCGCCGACGCGGGCCTGCGGGTACTCGTCGACGACCGGACCGCCGTCTCGGCCGGGGTGAAGTTCACCGACGCCGAGCTGATCGGCATCCCGCGCACCGTCGTGGTCGGACGCCGACTGGCCGACGGGTACGTCGAGTTGCGCGACCGGGCGAGCGGGGAGCGCACCGAGCTACCCGTGGCGGACCTGCTGGAGAAACTGTTGGACGGGTAGGCGGAAAACATGGTGTAGCCGTCAGGTGACGGGGTACCGCATTCCGATCGGCTCGACGTTGCTCTGGAGGGGCTCTCATGACCGGTTACCGGGTCGCTGACGTGATGACCAGGCAGGTGATCTACCTGCCGGCGGAGACCACCCTGGACGAGGCGGCCCGGGTGATGAAGGAGGCCGACATCGGCGACGTCGTCGTCACCGACGGCGCGAACCTGGCCGGCATCCTGACCGACCGCGACATCGTGGTACGCGCGGTGGCGGAGAACGCCAACGCCAGCACCACCACCATCGGTTCGATCGTCACCCGCGAGGTCGTCATGATCGAGCAGTTCTGCACCGCGGGTGAGGCCGCGTCGCTGATGCGTGAGCGCGGCATCCGGCGCGTTCTGGTCTGCGACAACGAACGCAAGCTGGTCGGCATCGTCTCCCTCGGCGACCTCGCCATGCAGCTCGACCCCACCTCGGCGCTCAGCGAGATCAGCGAGCAGTCGCCCACGGTCTGAGGAGGGCCGCCGGTAGCCTGGCGGGATGCCCGAGATGCCGAGCAAGCTGGCCGAGATCGTCGACGAGTTCGCCGCCGCGCCGCGCGACGTGGTGCTGGAGATGCTGCTGGAGTACTCCGACGCCGTGCCGCCGCTGCCCGCCGGGCATCCCGGGCACGAGGGCATGGAGCAGGTCGTGGAGTGCCAGACCCCGTTCTTCCTGCGCGCCGAGGTGACGTCCGAGGGCACCGTCGACACCCTGTTCGACTGCCCGCCGGAGGCACCCACCACCCGGGCGTTCGCCGGCATCCTCGCCGAAGGGCTGGCCGGCGCCACCCCGGAGCAGGTCCTCGCCGTCCCGGACGACCTGTACCAGCGGATGGGTCTGGCGCAGGCGATCAGCCCGCTGCGGGTACGTGGCGGCACCGCCATCCTCGCCCGGCTCAAGCGGCAGGTGCGCGAACAGGCGGCGTGACCCGGGCGGCAGCCGGGAACAGACCCGCCGGCCAGCGGGTTGTCTCCGGTCATGGAGATCGACATCTACGCCGACGTGGTCTGCCCCTGGTGCTGGATCGGCCGCCGCCGGTTGGCGCAGGCACTCGCGTCGTACGACGGCACGGTGACCGTCCGGCACCGGCCGTTCCAGCTGGACCCGTCGCCGGTGCCGTCGCCCCGTCCGACCCTCGACGTGCTGGCCGAGAAGTTCGGTGGCCCGGAGCAGGCCCGGCAGATGGTCGCCCGGGTCGTCGAGGTGGGCGCCAGCGTGGGTCTGGACCTGCGCTTCGACCGGGCGATCGCGGCGAACACCTTCGACGCGCACCGGCTGACCAACTGGGCCGGTCAGCGGGACCGGGACGGTGAGCTGGTCGAGGCTCTGCACCGGGCCCACTTCGTCGACGGCGTCGACGTGGGCTCACGGGAGGCGCTGGCTGGGGTGGCCGCGACCGTCGGGCTGGACGGCGACGAGGCCCGCCGCTTCCTCGACTCCGACGAAGGGGTCGCCGAGCTGCGGGCCGAGCTGGCCGCCGCCCGGCAGCTCGGGGTGACGAGCGTGCCCACCTTCGTGCTCGCCGGCAGGTACGGGGTCACCGGGGCGCAGGAACCGGAAACCCTGCTCGCCGCCCTCACCGAGGTGGCGCAGCGCGAGGCCGCCGCACCCTGACCGGCCATCGACGTCGTTGATGTTTCACGTGCAACGACATCGACTCCGGTCGACGGTCAGGCCGGCCTGGCCAGGTCCTCCACCACCCGCGCGCCGGGCAGCGCGGCCAGCGCCGGGCCCGGCAGCGCGATCTTGCTGTGTCGTACGCCCGAACCGATCACCACGTACGGCGTGGCCACCACCCGCGAGTCGACCAGGATCGGCCACTGCAACGGCAGCCCGATCGGCGTGATCCCGCCGTACTCCATGCCGGTCAGCTCCACCGCGTCGGCCATCGGCGCGAAGCTCGCCTTGCGGACGTCCAGCGCCCGGCGGGCCACCCCGTTCACGTCCGCCCGGGTGGTGGCGAGCACCAGGCAGGCCGCGTACCGGGTCACCCCCTCGCGCTTACCGGCCACGACCACGCAGTTGGCCGACTCGTCGAGCCCGACGTCGTACGCGGCGCAGAACGCCGCGGTGTCGGCGAGGTCGGCGTCGATCGGCGCGACCAGCACCGCGTCGACGTCCACCGGCGCGTCGGCCGGCCACCGGTCCAGCGCGGCGGCTACCGGCGCGGCCAACAGGTCGGCGCGGGTGCGGGCGGGCTCGGTCTTCAGCGTTCCCATCACGCTTGTGATCGTCGCATCCGCGGCCGGCGACGCGGACCGGGGACCGGAGGCCGGCAACTCAGCCCTCGTTGGTCAGGAAGCCGTGCCGCTCCAGCATCGCCCGGTCCCGGGAGGCGGCCATCTCCTCCGCCCGCGCGGCCTGGACGCGGCGCACCTCGATGTCCTCCATCGCGTGCCGCACCGCGAGCCGGATCACGCCGTAGAGGAAGACGAACCCGCAGACGTACAGGAGGCTGGTGATGACGAACGTGAGCATGGCTCGACGGTAGGACGAACGTGAACCCGAGCAGGTGTCATCGCGCCGCTGTTCGCCCGTACGTGTCGGACAGGTAGTCGGCCCAGGTCCGCCGGCCCGTCGGTCGGGCGTCGGTGACCAGGCCACCGCCGCGCAGTTCCCGGCCGAGGCGGCCGGGAAAGCGGATCGGCAGCAGCGGGCGACGGGAGCCCCGCGCCTGCCGCCAGGCCCGCACCGCCTCGTCGAAGCGCTGCACCTCGGGGCCGCCGTACTCGACGATGCCGCCGCGTGCCCCGGCGCGGAGCAGTTCGACCAGCTTGTCGGCCACCTCGCCGGCGTCGACCGGCTGGGCCAGCACCGCCCGGTCACCGACGACCGGGCCGAGTTTGCTGGACAGCCGCAGCAGCTCGTCGATGAACGGGAAGAACTGGGTGGTCCGCAGCACCGTCCACGGCACCGTCCCGTCGGCGACGACCCGCTCGGCGGCCAGCTTGTGCCGGTAGTACGAGTAGGGCACCCGGTCCACGCCGACGATCGAGACGTACACCAGGTGCCGCACTCCGGCGCCGGCCGCGGCATCGACCAGGCGGCGGGTGCCGAGCACGTCGATCTGCTGGGTCCGCCGGGTCGGTGAGGACGCCAGGTGCAGCACCGCGTCCACGTCGGTAACCGCCGCGGCGATCCCTTCGCCGGTGGCCAGGTCCGCCACCACCCACCGCACCCCCGACCCGGTACGCGGCCGGCGGCTGGTGGCCCGCACCTCGAACCCCGCGTCGACCAGCCGGGGCAGCACCTCCCGGCCCAGCGTGCCGCCCGCGCCGGTTACCAGTACGCGCATGTCAACCTCCCTCGTCGCCTGCCCGCTCGACGGAACGACCCGACCGCGACGTGACCGGCTGTGAGCGGACTCACTTCGCCAGGTCGAGCACGGTGAGCACCACGAAGAGCCCGATGACCGCCTCGCTGACCAGCCAGGAGTGGCTGTTCGCCCAGTCCCGGATCCGCGGCAGCAGCACCGCCGCCCGGCGGCCGAGCAGCAGCAGCGCCAGCAGTGGCAGGGCGAGCAGGGCCAACGTGAGCAGTACGAAGGGCAGCAGGTGCCACCACGGCAGGTCGTGCCGGGCGGCGCTGGCGCCGACGGTGGCCATGGTCAGGTCGTCGGAGGGCATCCCCAGGAACAGCAGCAGGCCCACCTTCGCCGCGTACCCGGGGCTGGCGTGCTGGAGCTGACCCATCCACCGGGGCGGCCCCGAATGCCGGCGGAGGAACACCACCACCGCCAGCACCGCGAGCAGCACCAGCACGAACCAGTCGATCCACCGCTCGACGGTGCCCCGGCCCGCACCGGTGAAATTGATCTTGAATAGATGGACCGCCAGCCAGGCCAGCGTCGTGCCACCGAGGACGACGAGCGCCGCACCCGCCAGATAGCCCAGCGAGGCGGCCCGGGGCCGGTCGGACGAGGCGAAGAAGACCGCCGCCACCAGTTGCGTGCCGGCGACCATCACCACGGCCAACGGCAGCAGCGTCAGGAAGGTCATCGCCAGCCCATCCTGCCGGCTACCCCGACCGCGCACGGCCGGTTCCGCGATCCACCCACCACCCGGCCCGGGTCGGCAGGCCCTTCGCCCGGTCGGACCGACACCGCTCCCAGCAGGCACCCGGCCCGGTCGAACCGACACCGATCGGCAGGCACCCGGCCGTCAGACCGATACCGGACGCGGCGTCGGCACGACCCGACCGGCGAGCAGGGCACCGACCAGGGCGAGTCCGGCCGCCACGGCGAGAGTCAGCCCGTAGGCGAAGCGGCCCGGTGCCGCCCCGGCGGCGAGCACCGCACCGGTCAGCGCCAGCACCGTCGCCGACGCGAGCGAGTCGCACAGTTGCAGCGACGAGCTGTTGCGCCCCTGTTCGCCGGGAGCCGACAACTCCAGGGTGAGCGCCGACAGCGACGGAAAGAGCAGGCCCATGCCGAGCCCGGCGACCGCCCAGCCGAGAACGCCCACCCACACCGGCACCGCCGGGACGACGCAGCCGCCCACCACCGCGGTACCGGCCGTGATGCAGGTGAGGCCGGCCCTCGGCAGCGTGCCCCGGGACCTGGGCGACTTCATCCGCGCCTGCAACCACGAGCCGAGCGACCAGGACAGCGCCCCGGTGGTCAGCACCAGCCCCGCCGCCGTCGGCGTGAATCCCCGCTCCCGCGACAACATCAACGGGATCACCACCTCGGCACCGACGAACGCGGCCGAGGCCAGCCCGCGCAGCCCGACCACGGTGGGCAGGCCGCGACCGGCGCGCAGGAACCCGGCCGGCAGCAGTCGCGGAACGCAGCTCAGCATGCCGACCAGGGCGATACCGACCAGCGACGCGGCGGCGACGCCGCGCTGCTGACCCCCGATGTGCAACAGTGCGGCGCTCACCCCCGCCCCGCAGGCCCAGCCGATCCGCGCCAGCGCCCCGACGGAGCGGCGGACCGGACCGGCCACCCCGATCGACCGCAGTCCCGGATGGATCAACAGCACCGCCGGCACCGCCACCGCCGGCACCGCCAGGAACACCCACCGCCAGCCGACGTGCTCCACGACCAACCCCGCCACCACCGGACCGACCAGCGACGGGACCACCCAGGCCGCGGCGAACGCGGCGAAGATGCGGCGGTGCAACCGCTCCGGGTACGCCTGCCCGACAATCACGTACAGCGCCACCGACAGCAGGCCCGAACCGAAGCCCTGCACGATCCGACCCACCACCAGCGTCGCCATGTCGGTGGCCGCGCCGGCGAGCAGCAACCCGGCGACGAACCCGGCGAGACCTGCCCACATCGGTGCACGCGGACCCCGCCGGTCACACCAGATCCCGGAGAGCACCATCGCCACCACGCCGGCCGCGAACGGGCCACCGAAGGCGATCCCGTACAACGCGAGACCGTCCAGGGCCCGGGCGACCGTGGGCATGGCGGTGCCGACCGCCAACGCCTCGAACGCCAGCAACGAGACAAGCGCCACGCTGCCCACCGTCATGGCCCGCAGTCGAGGGGCGAACAGCGACTCGGCGGGTAGCGGGGACGGGGCGATCAGCATGGGGCAAGCCTCGGACCTCAACCCGCCTTCAGGTCAAGGGTGACGCGGCTTACCTCAGGCCGACTCCAGCGCCTCGCCCAGCCCTTTGGCCAGACCGGACAGGTGCTGGTCGGCCAGCAGGTGCCCGGCCGTGATCACCAGCGCCAACGGCCACTCGATCACCTGGAGCGCGGTCAGCACCCCGATGCCGGCGTAGTAGGTCAGCTTGTCGGGTGGCGGCACCGCGACCTCCCCAAGCAACGGCACGTTCACCCGGCGGGTGAACATCTGCAACGACTCCCGGGTGCCACTGAGCTGTCGTGTCAGCGCACTCATCTCGCCTCCCCCTACCGTCTACGCCCACCTCGGATTCCTCCGCCGCAGCCGTCCATGCCCGGCCGAGCAGGAAACTTTTCCCAGCTCTGCGGGGCATAAGGGACGTCCGGCCGGGAAGCCAGGCCGCCGGGCACGAACGGTGGGAGGCGGAGATGCGGTTTGGCGCCGTCGGAGTACCTCCGGTGGTGGAAGCCGCCTCCCGCCGCGTGGGTGCCACCGCGACCCGGTTCGCCCGGGCGGCCGGGCTGAGCAGCCGGCGGGTCTGGTCCCGCCCCGGCCGGCACCACATCGAGGTCCACGGTGTCTGCCAGGACGGCGGCGACACCCTCGCCCGCCAGGTCGAGACGGCGTTGGAACGCATGCCGGGAGTCACCTGGGCGCGGGTGAACGCCCCCTCCGGCCGCGTGGTCGTCGCCGTCGACACACCGGGACCGAAGGTACGCGAACTGGTCGCCACCATCTCCCGCGTCGAACGGACCTGCCCACACGAACCGGATCCGGAGATCCCACCGCCGCACCCACCCGAGGAGGGTCCACGAACCCCCCGGACCCTCGGCGCCCTCGCCTCCGACGCACTCGGCCTGACCATCTCCGCGGCCACCCGGATCCTGCCCGTCACCCCGGTTCCCGGCGAAGTCTCCGGACTGCTCAGCGCCATCGACCTGCACCCGAAGCTGCACGCCCTCGCCGGTCTGGGACTACGTCGCGACCCCCGCGCCGACATCCTCTTCCCCCTCGCCGAGGCGGTGGTGCAGGGCCTGACCGGCGGCTGGACGGGAATAGTGCTCGACGGCGCACAGCGGATCGTGCAGTGGGGGGAAGGGCTGGCCCAGTTGCGTGCCTGGGAGAAGGCCGAACCCCGGCTCACCGGCGACCCGGAACGCGCCGTCGCCCGTACCCCCGGCTTCGAGCGGCCCTGCCCCAAGCCCGACGGCTCGGTCGAGCGGTACATCAACCGGATGCTCGCCGGCGGCGCTGCCGCCTTCGCCGCGGCGACGCCCGTGGTCGGCCCGAAACGAGCCGCCGCCCTGGGCCTGTCCGCGCTACCCAAGGCGCCCGGCAGCGGGCGCGAGGGGTACGCGGCCCAACTAGGCCGGATCCTCGCCCGGCGCGGCGTCATCGCGATGGACCGCAGCGTGCTGCGCGAACTCGACCGCATCGACACGCTGGTCCTCGACGCCCGGGTCCTCGGCTCCGACCGGGGTGTCCTGGCCGACCTGGCTCCGTTGCCCGGCGTCGACACGTCCCAGGTCGCCGCCCAGGCGTTCACCCTCTTCGAACCGACCGCACCGCACGACGTACACCAGCTCGACGGCTGGCGGCTCGGCCCGCTGGACCGGCTCGACGTGCCCGACCCCGGCGACACCGACGACAGCCGACGGCTCCGCGCCCGCGGCGGCACCCTGCTCGGCCTGGCCCGGGCCGACGCCCTCACGGCCGTGCTGCGGGTCGAAGCGGAGCCGGCACCCGGTGTCGAAGCCCTCCCGGCCGTCGCCCGGCAGGCCGGCCTGCGACTCGTCGTGGCCGGCGGCGACCCGCAGCGGTACGCCTCCGCCGACGCGCTGATGCCCGGCGACGACCAGCTCACCGAATCGGTACGCGCCCTGCAACGGGAGGGCGCGGTGGTGATGCTCGTCTCCGGCGACCGCTCGGCGCTGGCCGCCGCGGACTGCGGCCTGGGCCTCGCCGACCCCGACGATCCACCGCCCTGGGGGGCACACCTGCTGGTCGGCACCGACCTGCGGGTCGTCGCGCTGCTCATCGAAGCCGCCGGGGTGGCCCGGCGGATGACCGCACAGAACCTGCGCATCGGACTGGCCGGCACCGGCCTCGGCGCCCTCGGCGCCTTCACCGCCGACCCGGCCCTGCTGCCCGGCCGTACGCTCGCCTCGGTCAACGGCGCGGCGGCGCTGGCCTTCGCCCACGGAGTGTGGCGGGCCGGCCGGTTGACCGAAGCGACCGCAGCCCCCGCACCCGCGATCACCGCCTGGCATCTGATGCCGGTACCCACCGTCATCGACCAGCTCGGCACCGGCCGCGAAGGGTTGACCGAGACCGAGGCCCAGCGGCGACACTCCGCCCGCCCGGGTGAGGCCGCCGGCCCCGGCGGGCTGCTGCGCGCCTTCGTCGACGAACTCGCCAACCCGCTCACCCCGGTGCTCGCCGCCGGCGCGGTGCTCTCCGCCAGCTTCGGCTCGCTCGTCGACGCCGCCCTGGTCGGCGGGGTCGTCGGAGCGTCCGCACTGGTCGGCGCGGTACACCAGCGCAACACGGAGAAGTCGCTGGCCGAGCTGCTGTCCCGCTCGGCGGTGACCGCCCGGGTCCGCCGCGACGGCGTCGAACGGGTGGTACCCGCCGACGACCTCGTCCCCGGCGACGTGATCGTGCTCGAATCCGGCGACGCCGTACCCGCCGACTGCCGGGTGTTGACCTCCGTCGGACTGGAAGCCGACGAGTCCTCGCTGACCGGCGAGTCGCTGCCGGTCGCCAAGACCGACCAACCGGTGGTCGCCGCCGCCGTGGCCGAGCGCTCCTCGATGGTCTACGAAGGCACCAGCATCGCCGCCGGCCGTGGCGACGCCGTGGTCGTGGCCACCGGCGCGGACACCGAGGCCGGACGCAGCCTCGCCCTGGCCGGGCAGGCACCACCGGTCAGCGGGGTCGAGGCCCGCCTGGGCAAGCTGACCCGCACCGCCATCCCACTGGCCGCCGGGTCGGCGGTCGCGGTGGCCGGCGCCGGGCTGCTGCGGGGCGTACCGCTGGCCCAGACGGCCGCGACCGCCGCGAACCTGGCCGTCGCCTCGGTGCCCGAGGGGCTGCCGTTCCTGGTCAGCGCCGCCCAACTGGCCGCCGCCCGGCGGCTCGCCGAGCACGGTGCGCTGGTCCGCAACCCACGCACCATCGAGGCACTGGGCCGGGTCGACGTGCTCTGCTTCGACAAGACCGGCACCCTCACCGAGGGGCACCTGATGCTGGCCGGGGTGGGTGACGCCGACTCGTACTCCCCGCCGGAACACCTCGACGACCGGCTGCGACGCACCCTGGCGGCGGCGTTGCGGGCCACCCCGGCCGCCGACGACCCCGAGGAACTCTCCATGCAGACCGACCGGGCGGTGCTGCGGGGCGCCCGCGCCGCCGGCGTCGGGGAACACGACGGGGCGGCCGGCTGGCGGGCCGTCGGTGGTCTGCCGTTCGAACCGTCGCGCGGCTACCACGCCAGCGTCGGCGAGACCGACAACGGGCTGCTGCTCAGCGTGAAGGGCGCACCGGAGGCCGTGATACCCCGCTGCTCCGCGAACCGCGTCGGCGGACGCGACGAACCGCTCGACGACGCGGGTCGCGCCGAACTGCACCGGCTGCTCGGCGAACGGGCCGGTGCGGGACACCGCATCCTCGCCGTCGCCGAGTGCACCGTCGCCGCCCCCGACGTCACCGACGACGTCGTACGCGGCCTGGTCTTCACCGGTTTCCTGGCCATCGCCGACGGGGTACGCGCCAGCGCCGCGCCGGCCGTCCGCCGGATCCGCCAGGCGGGCGTGCACACCATCATGATCACCGGCGACCATCCGGCAACCGCCGAGGCGATCGCCGCCACCATCAGCGACGGCGACGCCCAACGGGTGGTCACCGCCACCGAACTCGACGAACTCGACGACGTCGCCCTCGCCGAACGGCTGGCCGGCACCGACGTGGTCGCCCGCTGCACCCCGGCCCACAAGGTCCGCATCATCCAGGCGTTGCAGAAGTGCGGTCGTACCGTCGCGATGACCGGCGACGGCGCCAACGACGCCCCCGCCATCCGGCTGGCCGACGTGGGCATCGCCCTCGGCCAGCGCGGCACCCCGGCGGCGCGTGCCGCGGCCGACCTGGTGGTCACCGACGACCGGCTGGAGACCATCATCGCCACCCTGGTCGAAGGCCGGGCCATGTGGTCCTCGGTCCGCCACGCGCTGAGCATCCTCGTCGGCGGCAACCTCGGCGAGATCGCCTTCAGCGTGCTGACCGCCGCCGCCACCGGCCGGGCCGCCCTCAACGGACGCCAACTGCTGCTGGTCAACCTGCTCACCGACCTGGCACCCGCACTGGCCATCGCCGTACGGCCACCGGCCGGCGACCACGCCGACGGGCTGCTCCGCGAAGGACCGGACAGCTCACTCGGCCAGACCATGAACCGGGAGATCGGGTTGCGCGCCGCCGCCACCACCCTCGGCGCGACCACCGGCTGGACGCTCGCCCGCTACACCGGCACCCGCCGACGCGCCGGCACCGTCGCCCTGGTCTCCCTGGTCGGCACCCAACTCGGTCAGACCGTGCTGGCCGGCGGCACCAGCCCGACCGTGCTCGCCTCGACCGCCGCGTCCTTCGGCGTGCTGGCCGCGGTGGTGCAGACCCCCGGCCTGAGCCAGTTCTTCGGCTGCACCCCGCTGGGGCCGGTCGGCTGGACCATCGCCACCGGGTCCGCGCTCGGCGCCACCCTCGCCAACGGCGCCCTCACCCGCCTCGTCGCACGCTTCCCGCAGGCCGACGGCGAACAGACGAACGGGCGGACCGATGGCGACCATGAGACCGAGCAGACGGACGACGAGCGGACGGCCGAGCAGGCGGACGGCGAGCAGGCGGACGGCGAGCACACGACCGAGGGGGCTGGTGGCATCAAAGCCGGCACTCTCGCACGGCCCCGGCCCGTTTCCCAGTAGCGGAGTCGACACGGTTGGCCCGGACGGACGACACCACACTGCGCACGGAGCGTGATCGTTGCCCGGCCGGTCGCTTGCCCGTCGCTGCTTCCTCGCCAGGCCACCGTCGTCGCGCCAGGCACCAACCGCGCCGAGGGTGCACCAAGCGGCGTCAGGTGGCGGGATCCCAGGTGGCCGCGGCGCGGCGCAGCCGGTCGTTGACGGCCCGCCCCACACCGGTGTCCGGTACCGGCTCCACGACGATCTCGGTCACCTTGGCGGCGTCCAGTCGATGCAACGCGTCGAAGAGGCGGGCCGCCGCCTCGGTCAGGTCACCGGAGGCGGAGAGCACCTCCACCGCCGCCCAGTCGCCCGCCGGCCCGTCCCGGAACGCCAGATACCCACGATCCGCACCCGCCGACTCCGCGCTCGACACCAGCCGCAACGGCGTACGTGGCGCGTAGTGCGCGGCCAAGGTGCCCGGTGCTACCGGCTGCCCCGAGCTGCCCGGCCGCACCGTCACCGGCCCGGTCACCTTCTCCAACTCCTCCACCGGCAACGCACCGAGCCGCAGCACCACCGGATGATCCCCCCGGGCGTCCACGATCGTCGACTCGATCCCACAGCGGGTAGGCCCGCCATCGAGCACCAAGTCCACGGCCGCACCCAGCCCACGCACCACGTGCTCGGCACGGGTCGGACTGAGCTGGCCGAACCGGTTCGCGCTCGGCGCGGCCACCGGAACCCCGGCAGCGGCGATCAGCCGTCGGGCGTGCTCGTGATCCGGTACCCGCACCGCCATGCTGTCCAGCCCGGACGTCACGATCGGCGGAATCCTTTCCGGTCGGTCCACGATCAGGGTCAACGGCCCCGGCCAGAACCGGGCGGCCAGCGCCGCCACGGCCGGCGACACCGGACCCACCAGCGGTTCCAGATCCGCCGCGTCTGCGAGATGGGTGATCAGCGGATCGAAACTCGGCCGCTGCTTGGCCTCGAAGATCCGGGCCGCCGCCCGCGCGTCCAACGCGTTCGCGCCCAGCCCGTAGACCGTCTCCGTCGGAAACACCACCAAACCACCCGTACGCAACACGGCAGCCGCCTCGCCGAGGTCACCATCGGCAGGCAGGACACGAGGAGATCCGATGCTCACGCTCCGACGCTAGCCTGCCGCGAATGCCAACCCACTCCGCCCCGCACCAAGTGCCTACATCTCCTCCGGAGCAGGCCGAAGCAGGCCCAGCTGCGGATCGAAGCAGACAAGTCCACGCTCAGCGGCGATGCGTGCGGCACCGGCAGACACTTCCGTACAACGGCTGTACACCATCGGAAAGTAGATGAACGGTCCCGATGCCTCGCCGATCAGCGGCCCCGTCGACCACGGGCTATCGTCGTGTTCGTCCTCGGTGAGGTCGATCCACCGCTCAAGCAGGGCATCGACGTAGGCTCGGATGCGCGGCGTCGGTGGGAAACCGCCCTTACCGACGAACCTCTCATGGAGTGCCTCGAACGTGGCCAGCGCTGCGGCGTTGTCAACGGGCCGGTCACCTTCCCACACCGCCAGGTCATAGCTCATGCGGCGGAGTGTGCCAGCCAGCAACGACATTCGGGGTGCCAGACGGTGCCGCGAGGATTGGGTCGACGGCCACCTCGCTCGAAAGCTGCACCGGCGCGGCGTTCGCCTGCCGGCCCGCTATCGCCGTGCGCCGAGCCGAGGCACGGGATCGCGACGGCGCCACGCGTCTGCCTCGTTTCGCAGCCGGCTCCAGTGTCGCCGCAGCCACCAGGCGTAAGCCATTGCCAGCACAACGCCGCCGACGAAAAGGAAGATCGTGGGGAGCAACCCCGGTTCGTTGCCCGACAGGTAAGCGTTCCCCATCGGGTCGGCACGGTCGTAGATCACGTCGACCTTCTCCCCGACGCTCGGCTCGGCCCAGAAAGAGTGGCTGGCCCAGGTGGTGACCTCGTCCCCGCTCCGGGTGGTGAAGCCGACCGACGCCCACGAATTCCGACCGTGCAGCTCGCGCACCGTCCCGACCGTCCGCTCACCCCGCTCCGTCATTGCGATTCGATGCTGCAGGTTCCCGAGCCCGCAGTAGACGACGACCAGCACCAGCAACGCGCCAAAGGGAACGCCGAGGGCCGGGTGCCGGAGCCAGTAGCCGGGACGCCATCGGCTGCGGGACTTTCGCTCGACCGGGCTGACCGACTGCCCGATGGTCCATGATTGCGTCCCTCGTGCACGCCGCCGGTACCGCTTAGCCACGCCGCCTCCCCGGGACGTCTCCCTTGGGTTATTCGCGCCCACGGTAAATCGCAGCGCAAAGCCTTCGCCTGGTCTGCGGGCTGGTGCCCGGGGCAAGTGGGCCGGAGGCGCGCCGTGACTCGCTATCCTGCTGCGATGCGGGCCGTGGCGGAGAGATCAGTGGGTAGCAGCCGGTGGGCATGGGCACTCGTATCGGCACAGGTAATCGTTGTACTGGCTTACGGCTACGCCGTAGTCGCGTACTTGGTCACTGATGCCGACTATTTCCCCGAGCAGGCCCCTCCCGCTTGGTCGTGGCCGGCCGTCGTTGTGGTCGGCATCGGCTTCGTCCCGACGCTGCTCTGCCTGCTGTTGGCGTTGCCGTTGCTGGCTTCGGCCGACTTCCGGGCTGTGCATCGTCGGTGGCGGTTGCTGGGCACGGTCAGCGCCGCCAGCATTTTGATGCTGCTTGTCATGGCGACACCGCCCGGCTGGGAGCTCTTCGACTGGTACGTCGGGTAGCACCCAGCCGCACTCAGTACGTCCGTTCACTTGATTCGCGCCGCTGCCCACTCCAAGTGCCACCGTGAGGCCGCTGAGCGGTTCTCCTCGTCGGCAGTCGTAGACGTGAACGGGAGTGGCTGTACTCGGACCAGAGATCAACCAAGGAAAGTGCTGGTGGAGCCCAGGGGACTCGAACCCCTAACCCCTGCCTTGCAAAGGCAGTGCTCTGCCAGTTGAGCTAGGGCCCCGTCGCGGCGCTGCCGCCGCAGGTCGGAGCGGACGGTGTCAGCGCAGGTCCGGCGAGGTGGTCGCCTCGTGCCAGAGGGCGCGCTCGTCGTTGGCTTCCTTGACCTTCTTGGCCACCACCGCGGCCACGCCGACGACACCGACCAGGATCAACAGCTTCTTGAACATCGGGGCTGCCCCTCACGCTCGACGTGCCGTCGGACCATGTGCGGTGGGGCTAGCTGGAATCGAACCAGCGACCTCAGAGTTATCAGCTCTGCGCTCTAACCGACTGAGCTATAGCCCCGCGTAGCGACGAGCAAGGTTAACCCATCCGCCCAGCGCCCCCCAAATCGGGGCCAGGCCTGCCAGCCACCCCACGCCGCCCCCTGAACCTACCCGAGCAGCAGGGCCCGGTACACCGGGTTATCGCGCCCGCCACGACCCCGACGGGACCCCTCCCACCGGATGCGGCATCCCGCGCAAACCCCGCCGCCGGAGACCCCACATGCGGCATCCCGCGCGGATCCAGCCGTCGACCCCACGCGGACCTGGCCGCCGGGGACGTCGGCACGTGGCGTCCGCACCGGCAGAGCCGGCGCCATTGGTACGCAGACGCCGGCCCGCACCACCGTGAAGGGCTGGTGCGGGCCGGCGTCGAGGATCGGGTCAGTCCCGCTCGGCGAGAGTCAGCTCGATGCCGCCGACCAGGTCGGCGCAGACGTTGTAGACGAACGCACCGAGGGTGGCCAGCGCGGTGAACAGCACGACGTTCACCAGACCGATCAACGCCGAACTGAAGATCACACCACGTGCGGTGATCTGGAAGCCCTCCGTGCCCTGCCCGCCACCCGCGTTGACCAGGTCACCGAGGCTGTCGTTCACGCTGCTGAACACACCCATCGCGTCCAAGGCAAGGTACAGCACCGAGGTCGCCACGACGATGACGATGAACAGCACCACCGACACCGCGAAGGCGAACTTCATCACCGACCACGGGTCGATCCGCTTGAGGTTCAGCCGGGCCCGGCGCGGCCCGCGCGAGGCGGCCGAGCTGACCGAGGTACGCGCCGCGCGTACCGCCTCACCGACCCGCGCGGCACCCACCGCGGAGCTGACCCCCGGCGGCAGCCCACCACCGTTGGCCGGGCGGCCGAGCCCGAACGGCCGGGTGGCGTCCGGCTTCGGACCGACCCCGGTCACCCGGGGCTGGGTGCCGGTCGTGCCGGTGCTGGCCGCCGGCAGAACCCCGGTGGTGCCCGCCGAAGGCTTGCCGGCAGGAACAGCCGCGGACTGGGTAGGTGACGGCTTGCTCAGGGGGCTTGTGCTGGCCTCCGTGGCGCTGCCCCCCTCGGTCGACTTCGCCTCGGTGGCGTCACCCTCCGAGGCGTCTGTCGGCTTGTCGGGCGGTGGGGCCATACCGGGAGCCCGGGTGAATTTCGGGGCAGGCGCGTCGGCAGGGACGGTGGCCCGGCCCACGGCCGCGCGGCCGGTCGGTGGCGTGCCGCTCTTCGCGGCCTCCTCGTCGACCGGGTTGGCCGAGGTCCCCGCGTTCCCCGACTTCGCCTGTGTCTCCGTCATTCAACTAGTCCTGTTCGTCAGGCTCGTCGGCATTTCGAGCAATCGCCACGATAGTCACGCCGTCCGGAAGGTCCATCAGCTTGACCCCCATTGTGTTCCGGTCACGCGTACGGCGTACAGGCTTCACCGGAGTCCGGATGACGCCACCGTTGCTGGTGATAGCGAACAGCTCATCGTCCGGGTCGATCACGACAGCGCCGACCAGACCACCGCGTCGCTCGGTGATCTTCGCAGTCAGCACACCCTTACCTCCCCGGCCCTGCACCGGGTATTCCTCGATCGGGGTACGTTTCGCGTACCCGCCGTTCGTGGCCACGAGGACGTCCAGACCCTCCCGGACGACCTCCATGGCCAACAGCTCATCTTCCTCACTGAAGCGCATGCCGATCACACCGGAGGTCGCCCGACCCATCGGGCGCAGTGCCTCGTCCGTGGCGTTGAACCGGATCGCCTGGGCGTTCTTGGAGACCAGCAGCAGGTCGTCGGTGGGGCCGGCGAGCGCAGCACCGACCAGCTCGTCCTCATCGCGCAGGTTGATCGCGATGATGCCGCCGGACCGGTTGGAGTCGAACTCCTCAAGCCGCGTCTTCTTCACCAGGCCGTTCTTCGTCGCCAGGACCAGGTAGGGAGCCACCTGGTAGTTCGGAATCTCGATGATCTGTGCGATCTGCTCGTCCGGTTGGAAGGCGAGCAGGTTGGCCACGTGCTGCCCCTTGGCCACCCTACTGGCCTCCGGAAGCTCGTACGCCTTGGCCCGGTACACCCGCCCCTTGTTCGTGAAGAACAGCATCCAGTCGTGCGTCGAGCAGACGAAGAAGTGGCTGACGATGTCGTCCTGCCGCAGCGAGGCGCCACTGACGCCCTTGCCGCCCCGCCGCTGCGAGCGATAGAGATCGACCTTGGTCCGCTTGGCGTACCCGGTCCGGGTGATCGTGACGACCACGTCCTCCCGGGCGATGAGGTCCTCCATCGAGACCTCACCGTCGAACGGAATGATCTTGGTGCGTCGCTCGTCGCCCCACTTCGCGACGATCTCCCCCAGCTCCTCCGAGACGATCCGACGCTGCCGCTCCGGCTTGGCCAGGATGTCCTTGAGGTCGGCGATCTCGACCTCCAGCTTGGCCAACTCGTCGAGGAGCTTCTGCCGCTCCAGCGCGGCGAGCCGACGCAGCTGCATGTCCAGGATCGCGGTGGCCTGGATCTCGTCGATCTCCAGCAGCCGGATCAGACCCTGCCGGGCGTCCTCCACCGTCGGCGAACGCCGGATCAGGGCGATCACCTCGTCGAGCGCGTCCAGCGCCTTGGCCAGACCGCGCAGGATGTGCGCCCGCTCCTCCGCCTTACGCAGCCGGAACGCCGTCCGCCGCCGGATCACCTCGATCTGGTGCTCGACGTAGTAGCGGATGAACTTCGCCAGGTTCAGCGTGCGTGGCACCCCGTCGACCAGCGCCAGCATGTTGGCGCCGAAGGTCTCCTGGAGCTGGGTGTGCTTGTAGAGGTTGTTCAGCACCACCTTGGCGACCGCGTCGCGCTTGAGCACCAGCACGATCCGCATGCCGGTACGCCCGGAGGACTCGTCGCGGATGTCGGCGATCCCGCCGAGCTTGCCCTCCTTGATCAGCTCCGCCATCCGCTCGGCCAGGTTGTCCGGGTTCACCTGGTACGGCAGCTCGCTGACCACCAGCGCCGGCCGACCCCGCTTGTCCTCCTCCACCTCGACCACGGCCCGCATCCGGATCGAGCCACGACCCGTGCGGTACGCGTCCTGGATCCCCGACTGCCCGACGATCAGACCGTGGGTGGGGAAGTCCGGGCCCTTGACGATCTCCAGCAGGGCTTCCAGAGTGGTGGCCTCGTCGGCCTCCGGGTTCTCCAGGCACCACTGCACCGCCGCGCCGATCTCGCGCAGATTGTGCGGCGGGATCTTGGTGGCCATGCCGACCGCGATGCCCTCGGAACCGTTGACCAGCAGGTTCGGGATCCGCGACGGCAGGATGGTGGGCTCCTTGGCCCGGCCGTCGTAGTTGTCCTGCAGGTCGACGGTGTCCTCGTCGATGTCCCGCAGCATCTCCATCGCCAGCGGGTCGAGCTTGCACTCGGTGTTGTGGCTGACGAACCCGTCGGAGACGAACGAGTGATCGTCGGTGTCGACCCGGATGCTGTAGACCGGCTGCACACCGGCGTCCGCGACCTCGGCCACCTCGGCGTAGTAGAAACGCCCGTCGACAAGCGGCTCGACCACGTCGAGCACCTCGACGTTGGTGATCCGCGCGGCGATCTCCTCGCGGTCCCGCTCCCACCGCTCGACCCGGTCCACGTTGTGCCGGCGCAGCCAGTCCCGCTCGGTCCACCGGCTGGCGCCGTGCTCGCGGATGAAGTCGCCGACCAACGGCACGTGATCGCTGGAGAGGGCGGTGCTGCTCGCCGGCACCGAGGCCAATTCGGACTCCAGCTTGGCCTGCTTGCGACCCAGGAAGCCGACCTGGGCGGCGAAGATCCGTGCGTCCCGGCGGTTGGTGACGACGACCTTGATCTCGCCGCTGTCGTACCGGCACTGCCGGCTGATCACACCGAACTCCAGCAGCAACTGCTGCACCTCGCGGGCGAGCCGCTCACTGCGGGTGGAGTACGAGATCTGGATGGTGTGGCGCGGCAGCAGCGAGGACGACCCGTCGCCCTCGAAGATCGCCTGGAGGAAGGCCCGCTTGATCGCCGCCGGCCCCTGCCAGACGAACTCCGGCACGAACTTGTCAGCGCTGCGCGCCCCGATCATCTCGCCGAGCACGCTGGCCCGCAGCGCGGTGAGGTCTTGGACGTCCAACTCGTGCAGCCTGCTGCCCGAGGCGATAGTCCGCTCGCTGACGTAGCGGGGGCCGCCCACCGCCAGGTCGTAGGCGGCAAGCACCCGGACAAAGAACTCGCGATCGACGTTGTTGAAGCCGGCGCGGCTCTCGGAGACCCAGCCCTCGCTGACGAAAGCACCCGCAAGGAGTGCGGCTTCGACGTGCTCAAGCATCGGGTAGCCGATCTCGTCCGGCACGCTGCGCTGGAGCACCACCCGGTCACCGGGGGAGATCTCGGCGAGCAGCTTCCAGAGCAGGGTCGGCACGCCGGCCACGTCCACCAGGCAGAGCAGCGGGTGGTTGTGGGTGCCGGTCAGCTCGTACCCCTCGCGGGTGCGCAGCCGCAGCGTCGGGTGCTCGCCGGAGTGGAAGAACTTCGAGGCGTGGACCAGGTCGCCGTTGCGGTCGCGGACCTTGAGGTCGATGTCGGTCTCGCTGCTCGACGCGGCGCCCGGCACCACGTCGCCGATCCGCACGCTTCCCATTGCGGTACGAATACGGGCATCTGCCGTAACGCAATATCTCATGGCCGCGGCCGGATCATTTCCGGGCGAGCCGAAGTTGCCGTTGCCGTCGACCAGGGGGTAGCGCAGCGACCAGGGCTGGGCCATCCGGACCAGCGCGTCGTAGATGGGCGAGTCGCCGTGCGGGTGGAACTGGCCCATCACGTCGCCGACGACCCGGGAGCACTTCACGTAGCCCCGGTCCGGCCGGTAGCCGGAGTCGAACATGGCGTACAGGATCTTGCGGTGGACCGGCTTGAGCCCGTCCCGGACGTCCGGCAGTGCCCGCCCGACGATGACGCTCATCGCGTAGTCGAGGTACGAGCGCTGCATCTCCACCTCGAGCCCGACCGGCTCGATCCGGTCGCGCGAGACGACGGCGGCCAGCGGCTCGGGGACCTCGGGCGTGTCAGGTGTGGACTCGGGGGAATCGGTCACTGTTAACCCTTATCAGACTGAGTGTCGCTTTTGCGCTGTGGATAACGGCTGTGGATACCGGCCAAGCTGTGGATAACTCTGTGGACCCGTACCGGGCCGGAACGCTCCGGCCCGGTACGGCGTCCGTCAGATGTCCAGGAAGCGCACGTCCTTGGCGTTGCGCTGGATGAACGAGCGGCGCGCCTCCACGTCCTCGCCCATCAGCACGCTGAACAGCTCGTCGGCGGTTGCCGCGTCGTCCAGGGTGACCTGACGCAGCGTACGGGTGGCCGGGTTCATCGTGGTCTCCCACAGCTCCGGGTAGTTCATCTCGCCGAGACCCTTGAACCGCTGGATGTCGTCCGGCTTGGCGCTCGCCTTCTTCTGCTGGCGCAGCGCGATCAGCCCGTCGCGCTCCCGGTCGGAGTACGCGTACTGCGCGTCGTCGCCCTTCCGGTTCCACTTGATCTTGTAGAGCGGCGGGGCGGCGAGGTAGACGTGGCCCAGTTCCACGAGTGGGCGCATGAAGCGGAACAGCAGGGTGAGCAGCAGCGTCTGGATGTGCTGGCCGTCGACGTCGGCGTCGGCCATCAGCACGATCTTGTGGTACCGCAGCTTCTCGATGTCGAAGTCGTCGTGGATGCCGGTGCCGAGCGCGGTGATCAGCGCCTGCACCTCGTTGTTCTTCAGCACCCGGTCGATCCGGGCCTTCTCCACGTTGAGGATCTTGCCGCGGATCGGCAGGATCGCCTGGGTACGCGGGTCGCGTCCCTGCTTGGCCGAGCCGCCGGCCGAGTCGCCCTCGACGATGAACACCTCGGACTCGCGCGGGTCGGTGGACTGGCAGTCGGCCAGCTTGCCCGGCATCGAGCCGGACTCCAGCAGCGACTTGCGTCGGGCCAGCTTGCGGGCCTGCTGGGCGGCGATCCGGGCGCGGGCGGCCTGGGAGGCCTTGGTGATGATGATCTTCGCTTCGGCGGGGTTGCGGTCCAGCCAGTCGACCAGCCGGTCGTTGCAGACCCGCTGGACGAAGCTCTTGACCGGCGTGTTGCCGAGCTTGGTCTTGGTCTGGCCCTCGAACTGCGGGTTGGTCAGCTTGACCGAGATGATCGCGGCGAGGCCCTCGCGGATGTCCTCGCCGGAGAGCTTCTCGTCGCCCTTGAGCAGCTTCTTGTCCGCACCGTAACGATTGACGACGCTCGTCAACGCCGCTCGGAAGCCCTCCTCGTGGGTGCCGCCCTCGTGGGTGTTGATGTTGTTCGCGAAGGTGTAGACCGACTCGCCGTACGACTCGTTCCACTGCATGGCGATCTCGAGTGACATGCCCTCTTCCTCGGCGCCGTACTCGATCACCGTCTTGTGGATCGGGGTCTTCGAGGCGTTGAGGTGCCGGACGAAGTCGGCGATGCCGCCGTCGTACTTGAAGGTGACCTCGCGGAGCTTGCCCTCCTCGCCCTCCGCGACCCGCTCGTCCAGCAGGTGGATGGTGAGGCCACGGGTCAGGAAGGCCATCTCCTGGAGCCGGCGGTAGATCGTCTGGAGGTCGAAGTCGACGGTCTCGAAGACGTCCGGGTCGGGCCAGAACGAGACCGCCGAGCCGGTGCGGTCGGTCGGCTCGCCCTTCTCCAGGGCGGTCGGCTTGGAGTGGTGGTACTGCTGCCGCCACACGAAGCCGTCCTTGTGGATCTCCACCGCCATTCGGGTGGAGAGGGCGTTGACCACGCTGACGCCGACGCCGTGCAGGCCGCCGGAGACCGCGTACGCCTTGCCGTCGAACTTGCCGCCCGCGTGCAGGACGGTCAGGGCCACCTCGACACCCGGCTTCTTGAGCTTGGGGTGCAGGTCGACCGGGAAGCCCCGGCCGTTGTCGGTGACCCGGACGCCGCCGTCGGCGAGCAGCACCACGTCGATGGTGTCGCAGTAGCCGGCCAGCGCCTCGTCCACCGCGTTGTCGACGACCTCCCACACGAGGTGGTGCAGACCGCGTTCGCCGGTGGACCCGATGTACATACCGGGCCGCTTGCGGACCGCCTCCAGCCCCTCGAGGACGGTGATCGACTCGGCGCCGTACTGCTGATTTTCCTGCGCTGCCACCCTCGGCCACTTTCTCGCGCCCGGCGCGCCACGGGGCACGTCGAACGCGGGTTCGGCGGACGGACACGACGGCGGCACGCGGACCGGCACCGGGGACAATCCGGGGTACGGGCCGAACGCGCCGGTCGCCGCGGTCGCCCGCGGATCGCGATCGGCTCGACCCGAGTCGGACGTATGATCGCGGGCCCGCACCGGACCCGTGACCCGTCACTCCGCACCGGGTCTTCGTCTCACGCCAATCTTACTGTGCGCGGGCGATAGAACCACTACTCGGCACCCCTTCGCAGGGTCTCAGATCTCCGTAGCGGGCCGAATCGCGCTATCCGCGACTCCCCCTACACGCCATGGCATGATCAACGGATCTGTCGCGTGACGGCGCTGCCGGGTGCGACGGTGAGCGGTGGGCGGTAATGGTCGGTACGACCCGGGACGGGCGATCCTCGACCCTCGGGTTGCCGGAGCGGCCTTGATCTTTCACCGTTGGAACCGGACGATCGACCCGATCCACTCGCCCGTGCCTTGAGAGGTGACACCAGATGGGGCTGGACAACGTCGCGGTTCAGTGGCCGCGGACCGGCCGCTTCTACGACCCGGTCGCACCGGCCGAGTTCGTCGACTTCGGCGACATCGTCGAGGTGCCGGGAATCTCGGCGCCGACCGCCGCGCTCGCCGAGCTGATCGCGAAGACAGGCACGGTCCGGGCCACCGCGTACACCGAGGTGGTGGATCTGATCCTCGGACTCGACGGTGTGCTGTACGCCACAGACGCCGCCGCCGAGGACGAGGATCCGGTGATCGACCCGGACGGGTGCGGTTGGATCGCGGACGGCATCGAACGCTTCGTCGCCGCGCACCGTCCGCACGGTGAGGCGGTCACCTTCGACTCGGTGGGTACGGTGCTGCGGTCGCTGCTGGCCGACGGTCGCCTGGCCGAGCAGCAGTTGCGGTGGCTGGACAGCCGGCTGGACGCGCTGCGCGACGACAGTGGTGCCGCGCCCCAGTGGACCTTCACCTGCGCGGAGCTGAGCGTGCTCGCCGCCTTCTACCGACGCTGCGCCGACAACGGCTTCGCCATCTACGCCGAGTCGGCGGCACCTCGCCGGGCGGCGCAGTCGTAGCGGTCGCCGGCACCGGGCGGATCGGCCGTCAGCCGTAGGTGTCGCGGGGGCCCCGGCCCCGTACCCGGCGCGGGCCACGTGACCAGGAGGGGGCCGCCGGGCCGTGAATGTGCAGTTTGCGAACCACGTTGTGGCCGACCTCGCGGGCGATCTGCTGCAACAGCGAGCCGGCGAGCAGCCGTAGCTGCGTCGCCCAGGCCGTGGAGCGGGCCTCGACGGTCAGTTCGCCGTTCTCCAGCTTCACCGGCCGGCTGTGTTGGGCGACCTCCGCGCCGACCACCCGTTCCCAGGCACCGAAGACGGTGGCTTCGGCGGCCGGCTGTTGCCAACCCCGGGCCTTCACCAGCCGGTTGAGCACGGCGCCGAGGGGTTGCGGATCGCGGGGGTCCGGGCCGGGGCCGGAGTAGCCGCGCAGCCGGCGCTCACCGTCGCCGGCGCCCGTCGCGGTGCGCCGCCGGGGACGGCCGGCGGCTTCGCGCCGCGCCTTCGCCGCGTCCAGCACCGCGCGGGCCAACTGCGGCCCGGTGGCCCCCTCGCCGCCGTCGGTCACCGGCGCGGTGTCGCCGGACGCCGCCGTGGGCGCTGCTGCTGTCGGCTCCGTCGGGCGGCCGGTGGGCTTGTCGGTTCGGCCGCCGTCGCCGGTGCCGCCCCTGCCCGCGGTACGCGCACCGCGTCGCTCAGCCGACCCACGCGGCTGCCCGGGGGGCGCGCTGTCCGGCTGCGGTGGTTCAGTCGGCACGGCGTACCGCCCCCTCCGTCACCTCGTACCGGGCGCCCCGCAGGGCGGCTGGCACGTCGTCGGCGACCGCGCAGGTCACCAGCAGTTGACTGGCGCCGCCGACGAGTTCGGCGAGCCGGTCCCGCCGGCCGGCGTCCAGTTCGGCGAAGACGTCGTCGAGTACCAGGACCGGCTCGATGCCGTCGTCGCGCAGCAGGTCGTAGCCGGCCAGCCGCAGCGCGAGCGCGTACGACCAGGATTCCCCGTGGCTGGCGTAGCCCTTGGCCGGCAGCGGGCCGAGGGTGAGGGTGAGGTCGTCGCGGTGCGGACCGACCAGGGTGGTGCCACGTTCGATCTCGGCGGGGCGGGACTCCGCCAACGCGCTGGTGAGCACCGCCGCGAGGGCGTCCCGGTCGGTGGTGGGTTCGACGAGGTCCACCGAGGGCCGGTAGCTGATTCCCGCCGCGCCCCGGCCCGCGGCCACCGCGTCGTACGCCTTGGTCACGTGGGGCGCGAGGGCGGCGACCAGTTCCAGCCGCCCGGCGAGCAGTTCCGCGCCGTGTCGGGCCAGGTGGGTGTCCCAGACGGCGAGGGTGGACAGGTCGCCGCCCCGCGTTCCGCCGGTCTTGCGGGCGAGGTACGCGGTACGCAGCAGCGCGTTGCGTTGTTTGACCACCCGTTCGTAGTCGGCGCGCACCCCGGCGTAGCGGGGTTGGCGCAGCACCAGCAGGTCGTCGAGGTAGCGGCGGCGTTCCGCCGGGTCGCCCCGGACCAGTTCGAGGTCCTCCGGTGCGAAGAGGACCAGCCGTAGCGCGCCCAGCACGTCGCGGGCCCGGCGGGCCGGGGAGCGGCCGAGGCGGGCCCGGTTGGCCTTGCCCGGGACGATCTCCAGCTCCACCAGGAGTTCGCGGCCGTCGTGCACCACCGCGCAGCGGATCACCGCGGCGGCGGCGCCCATCCGTACCAGGGGGGCGTCGGTGGCGACGCGGTGGGAGTCGAGTGTCGCGACGTAGCCGAGCGCCTCAACCAGGTTCGTCTTGCCGACGCCGTTGGCGCCGATCAGGACGTTCGGCCCCGGTTCGAGGTCGACGCCGATCCGCTCGTAGGAGCGGAAGTCGACGAGTTCGAGCCGGCGGACGTACACGGGGCCGCGGTGCCGGTCAGGGCTTGCGTACGGCGTGCCCACCGAACTGCTGCCGCAGCGCGGAGACGGCCTTGAGCGCCGGAGAGTCCTCCTGCCGGGAGGAGAACCGGGCGAACAGCGAGGCGGTGATGACGTTCAGCGGCACGGCGAGCCGGACCGCCTCGTCCACCGTCCAGCGCCCCTCGCCGGTGTCCTCGGTGTAGTCGCTGAGCTGGGTCAGCTCGGGGTCCTCGTCGAGGGCCCGGTCGAGCAGGTCCAGCAGCCAGGAGCGGACCACGGTGCCCTCGCGCCAGGACTTGATCACACCGGGCACGTTCGTGACCAGCTCGGAGGCGGCCATCAGCTCGTAGCCCTCGGCGTAGGCGTGCATCAGGCCGTACTCGATGCCGTTGTGCACCATCTTGGCGTAGTGACCGGCACCGACCGGACCGGCGTGCACGAAGCCGTACTCGCCGTCGGGCTTGAGCGCGTCGAAGATCGGCATGAGCCGGTCGACGTGGTCCTGCGCGCCGCCGACCATCAGGCCGTAGCCGTTCTGCCGGCCCCACACACCGCCGGAGACGCCCACGTCGACGTAGCCGATGCCGCGTTCGTGCAGCCGCTCCGCCCGGGGTGCGTCCTCGCTGAACCGCGAGTTGCCGCCGTCGATGATGAGGTCGCCCTCGTCCAGCACGGCGGCCACCTCGTCGATGGTGGCGTCGGTGACGGCGGCGGGCACCATCACCCACACCGCGCGGGGTGCGTCCAGCTTCTCGGCCAGTTCAGCCATGCTGGCGACATCGCTGCGCTCCAGGTTGTGGTCGAGACCGACCACCTCGTGACCGGCGGTGCGCAGCCGTTCGCGCATGTTGCCGCCCATCCGGCCGAGTCCTACCAGGCCGAGCTGCATCTCTGGTGACCTTTCGTGGGTGCGGTTGACTCTGCCGGTCAGCGGGACACGCGGATCGGCATGATGAGGTACCGGTACCCACCGATGAGCTCGCCATCCTCCCCGGCGGGGGAAATCACCGCGGGCTTGAAGGCGTCGACGAAGTGCAGCACGGCGAACTGGGTGCCGAGGTTGGACAACCCGTCGATGAGGTACTGCGGGTTGAAACCGATGGTCAACGGTTCGCCGGTGAAGCTGGCCTCCATGGCCTCGCTGGCCCGGGCCTCCTCGGTGCCGCCGGCCTCCACCACCAGCCCGTCGGCGCTGAAGCTGAGCAGCACGGGGGTGGCGCGCTCGGCGACCAGGGCGACCCGCTTGACCACCTCGATGAGGGTGCTGACCGGCACCTGGGCGGCGGCGTTGTGGCTGGCCGGGAAGAGCGAGCGGACCGGCGGGTAGTTGGCGCCGTCGAGCAGCCGGCTGGTGGTCCGTCGGGTGCCACCGGAGAAACCGATCATGCCCTCGCCGGCGGCGCCCTGGGACAGGGCCATGACCACCTGGCCGCCGAGGGGGCCGAGGGTCTTGGCGGTGTCGTTGAGCGTCCGGGCGGGGACCAGCGCGTTGAGGCTGATCTCCGGGTCGTCCGGGTTCCACTCCATCTCGCGCAGAGCCAGCCGGTACCGGTCGGTGGCGAGCATGGCCAGGTTGCCGCCGGACAGCTCGATGCGTACGCCGGTCATCATCGGCAGCGTCTCGTCGCGGCTCGCGGCGACCGCCACCTGTGCCACCGCGGCGGCGAACGCCGCCGCGTCGACGGTGCCGGCGCTGGCGGGCATCTCGGGCAGGGTGGGGTAGTCCTCCACCGGCATGGTGGGCAGGGTGAACCGGGCGCTGCCACAGACCAGTTCGAGATGCGCGCCGACGGCGGCGATGTCGACGGGCTTGGCGGGTAGCGCCTTGGTGATCTCGGCGAGCAGCCGCCCGGAGACCAGCGCGGCGCCGTCGGCGTCGCCCTGCACCTCGACGGTCACCTGGCTACTGACCTCGTAGTCGAAGCCGGAGACCTGCAGGCTGCCCTCGGTGACCCGCAGCAGCACCCCGGCCAGCACCGGTACGGACGGCCGGTTGGGCAGGCTCTTCGCGGTCCAGGCCACGGCTTCGGCGAGCGCGTCGCGCTCCACTCGGAACTTCATCAATGCCTCCGCGTCGACGTCGACGTCGTCAACTCTCTCATGCCGGACGCTGCCCACCGACCCGCCTGGCGTGCGGGTACCCCTCGCACCTTAGGGCGCGAGCGTATCGGCTGTGTGCCCGACCCCGTGGATCGTGTCGCTGCTGACGGGTCTGTCCCGGCAGCTGGCGACCGATCCACAGGAAGTCCAACGGTGATGATTGGTTTTTGTTCTTTCAGAAGAGATAACTCATCGTCTTCATCGCACCTGTGCAAACTGTGGAGAACCCGAGTATGGGCAGGTCAGGTGCGTTCTCCACAGGTGGGTTCGCTGTGGATGAGCGGGGGTACAACCCGGCCGACGATCCACAGGTGGCCGTCGTGCACACGGTTGTCCACCGTCGTCCACCGGTTGTCCACCGGTAATCCACCGACTTTCTCCCCAGACCTGTGGATCGCCGCGCGCGTCTCGTCCGCCGTCATCCCCAGAACCTTCAACAGCTTCCCCACAGGCGGTCGGCCGGCGGTGGACAACGGCGGTGGTTGTCCCCAGGCGTCCACAGCGGTCCACAACGTTGTCCCCAGGGTTTCTCCACAGGCTGTGGGTAACCGGGTGTTGACGGCGCGTGTTCATCCACCGTCGGTGGACAACAAGCTGTGGACAACGAGTGGCACGCGGTGTGGACACGCCCTCAAGGGTGTGGCCTATACCTCGTTGAGGGTCAACCGGACGGCGAAAAAAAAGGGGCCCGACCGTGACCGGTCGGACCCTCGCCGTGACCGGCGGTGGCCTACTCCTCAGGTGTTCTGCTTGATCCGGTTGGTCAGCTCGGCGATCTGGTTGTAGAGCGAGCGCCGTTCGGCCATCTGCTGGCGGATCTTGCGGTCTGCGTGCATCACGGTGGTGTGGTCGCGCCCACCGAAGGCCTGGCCGATCCGGGGCAGCGACAGGTCGGTCAGCTCGCGACACAGGTACATGGCGACCTGGCGGGCGTTCACCAGCACCCGCGACCGGGAGTGCCCGCGCAGGTCCTCCAGGCTGACCCCGAAGTAGTCGGCGGTGGAGACCATGATCTGGTCGGCGGTGATCTCCGGCCCGGCACCGTCCGGGATGAAGTCCCGCAGCACCTCCTCGGCCAGCGACAGCTCCACGCTCGACCGGGTCAGGCTGGCGAAGGCGGTGACCCGGATCAGCGCCCCCTCCAGTTCCCGGATCGAGTTCGACACCCGGGAGGCGATGAACTCCAGCACGTCCGGCGGGGCGAAGAGGCGCTCCTGCGCGGCCTTCTTCTGCAGGATCGCGATCCGCGTCTCCAGGTCCGGCGGCTGGATGTCGGCGAGCAGGCCCCACTCGAACCGGGTCCGCAGCCGGTCTTCCAGCGTCGCCAGCTGCTTGGGCGAGCGATCTGAGGTGATCACGATCTGCTTGTTGGCGTTGTGCAGCGTGTTGAACGTGTGGAAGAACTCCTCCTGGGTCCGCTCGCGGTTCTCCAGGAACTGGATGTCGTCGATCAGCAGGATGTCGACGTCGCGGTAGCGGCGTTGGAAGGCGCTGGTCTTGTCGTCCCGCAGCGAGTTGATGAAGTCGTTCGTGAATTCCTCGGTGGAGACGTACCGGACCGAGCGGGCGTTGCCCAGCGTGGTGGCGTAGTGGCCGATGGCGTGCAGCAGGTGGGTCTTGCCCAGTCCCGAGCTGCCGTAGATGAACAGCGGGTTGTACGCCTTCGCCGGTGACTCGGCCACCGCCACGGAGGCGGCGTGCGCGAAGCGGTTGGACGACCCGATGACGAACGTCTCGAACATGTACTTCGGGTTGAGACGGTTGCCGCCACTGTCCGCGCCGGTCGGCAGCCGCCGATCGTCCCGGCCGACCGGTCGGTGATCCGGACCGCCGCGGCCGGGTCCGCTGTCGGTGGTGCCATCGGCCGGTATGGCCCGGATCACGTGCTGGTCGCGGGGTGAGACTCCGGAGTCGTCGCCGTAGCGGGGCGCGAAGCCACGCGGGCCGGTGGTGGCGCGGTCCAGGTGCCCACCCTGATCGACGAAGCCCAACCGCTCCGACGCCCGCCGTCCGGTGCTCTCCGCCGGCGGTACGGGCTCGCCGAACCCGGCGCCGAAGAGGCTCTCCTGCCCGCCGGGGCCCGCCGTACGGGAATCGTCCTCGACGGGCGGGGCGTCCGGCGGTGCCGGCCGGTCGAACCGGCTCGGGTGCGGCTGCTCGGGAATCAGTGGGAGCTGCCGTCCGCTGTCGGGACCGGTCGACCGGTCGTCCAACTCGCCGGGACCGTGGTCCATCGAGTTGGACTCGGGAGTGCTGCGGTAGACGGTGCCGGTGGCCCGGCCGTCCTCCGGTACCCGGACGGTGACGGCGACCTGGACCGGTCGGCCCAGCCGGCGGGTCAGGGCCTCGGTGATGGCCGGGCGCAGCCGGGACTCGATCACGTCGCGGGTGAAGGCGTCCGGCACGGAGAGCAGGACGGTGTCCTCGACGATCGCGCGCAGGCGGGTCAGCCGCAGGTATGCCCGCTGCTGCGCGGAAATGATCTCGTCAGCGAGTTCGTCGGTCGTCGCCGTCCACACCGCGGCAAGGTCGGTCGTACCGGCCACCGTCGTGCCACCCCCTCGCCTCTGCTCCCGGACGCCGCCGTCTTCCGGTGGCCCGATACCGGCGGGCGAGATGACGCCACCCACCCGATCGCCGCACCCGGTCGTTCTCCACAAGTTATCCACAGCCTGTGTACCGACCGATTGTGGCCGCCCGCCGATCGCGGGTCGGACCTGCCCCCTGCCGTGGCCGGGCACTGAAGCGGGGTTCACCGTGCCGAACGATTCACCACCGTGTCCGGTCTTGCCTGCCGGCGACATCGGCGAAACTCCGACGCTGACCGCAATCGGGCACGGTAACAGCGTTGTCGCCGCGTCTTCAACCGCCAGCGCGGGTCGCCCCTGTCGGCATTCGTGAAAACCGCCGCTTCGGTCGTCTTCCGTCGCAGCTCACCGCCGCCATGACCGGGTTTGACGCTGATTGCCCCCCGGCCTAGGCTGGAGGGGCTGCTCTCACGCCCTCTGCTAGGGTGATGGGTGCTCGCTGCCCGCGGTCGCGCACCGCACAACCGAGGTCACGCACCGCAGGGCAGCACCGATCGGGGCTGCCGCAGCGGCGGCCCGGACCACCACGACCCGGCGATCGACTCGTCCGGGGCGTCCGACAACGGAGAGCCTGACGTGAGCAAGCGCACCTACCAGCCGAACAACCGCCGGCGCGCGAAGACCCACGGCTTCCGGCTGCGCATGCGCACCCGGGCCGGCCGCGCCATCATCTCGACCCGTCGCGCCAAGGGCCGCGCCCGCCTGTCGGCCTGAGGCCGGTCAGGTCCGCTCCGGAGGACGTGACGTCGTGCTGGCGGCCGCCCAACGACTGCGGCGCAGCAGCGACTTCGCCGCAGCGGTTCGTGGTGGTCGTCGAGCCGGTCGGGGTGCCCTGGTCGTCCATCTGACCGTGCCGGGCACAACCGGATCCGACAACGCAGCGCCGAAGCCGGCGCGGGATGGCGCGGAGGCAGACTCCGCGCCGGTGTCCCGCGCCGGCTTCGTGGTTTCCAAGGCGGTCGGACCGGCGGTGGTCCGCAACCGGGTCCGCCGCCGGTTGCGGCATCTGACCCGCGAACGCCTCGTCGACCTGCCGGCCGGAAGCACCCTCGTGGTACGCGCCCTGCCGGCTGCGGCCGACGCCACCTACCAGCGACTCGGCGCCGACCTGGAAGCGGCGCTCGACGCCGCCCGGTCCGGCCGGAGACGGCGGCCCCGATGAGCACCGAGCAGAGGCCGTCCGGCCCGGCTACGCCCGGTGCCCGGGTGCTGACCCTGCCCATCATCGCGTACCGTCGGTGGATAAGCCCGGCGTTGCCGGCCCGCTGTCGGTTCTACCCGTCGTGCAGCGCCTACGCCCTGGAGGCCGTGGCCCGGCACGGTGCGCTCCGGGGAGCCGGTCTGACGGTCCGGCGGCTGTCGCGCTGTCACCCATTCCATCCTGGCGGATACGACCCGGTTCCGGAGCCGGGCGGCCGCCGACCTGCCGACGTGACTGGAGCCTGAGAATTGAGTCTCGACTGGATCTACTACGCGATCTCGTGGATCCTGCTGGCCTGGCACTCGGCCTGGGACGCCATCGGCATTCCGGACGGCGCGGTCCTCGGCACCAACTGGGCGTGGATCCTCGCCATCATCTTCCTGGTGGTCACGGTCCGGGTCATCCTGTTCCCGGTCTTCGTCAAGCAGATCAAGTCGCAGCGGGCGATGCAGGCGCTCCAGCCGCAGGTCAAGGCCCTACAGGAGAAGCACAAGGGTGACCGGGAGACGCTCCAGAAGGAGATGATGGAGCTCTACCGGAAGGAAAAGGCCAACCCGCTCATGGGCTGCCTTCCGATGTTCCTCCAGATCCCGGTCTTCCTCGGCCTCTTCCACGTGCTGCGTCGCCTCAACCCGGATCCGTCGAAGAACAACAAGGACATCTACGGCTGGACGGTCGACCAGTTCAACAGTGCCTCGGACGCCACCCTGTTCACCGCCCCGATCGCCAGCAAGTTCGGCTCGACGGCGGCGGAGCTGGCGCAGCTCGGTGCCAACGGCACCGTTGTGAAGATCATGGCCGGTGTCCTGGTGCTGGTGATGATGGGCACCACCTACCTCACCAGCCGCCAGATGATTCTCAAGACGGGTTGGGCCGAGGACCCACAGCAGCGCATGATCCAGCGCCTGATGCTCTACGGCATCCCGCTGTCCCTGCTGGTTTCCGGCGCCATCTTCCCGATCGGCGTGATCATCTACTGGGTCACCAACAACCTGTTCACGCTCGGGCAGCAGCAGTGGGTGCTGCGCAAGTTCCCGCCGCCGGTGACCGCGACCAGCGCAAAGCCGGGCACCTCGGCGCGTAACGGAGCACAGCCGGCGAAGACCAGCGGGCTGTTCGGGCGGAGCAAGCCGGCCCCGGCACCGCCGCCCCCGGCCGCGCCGAAGATCGCCGGCCCCAAGCCGGGTGCCAAGCCGGTCAACCCGAAGAAGGGTCGCCCCGCGAAGCGGCAGGGCTGAATCGTCCGGGCCGCCGCCGGGAGACCGGTGGCGGCCCGTTGCGCGCCGTGCGGCCGCCGAATGGCCGGCGCCGGTGCGCGAAGCGCCACCCGTGCGGTGGCGGACGGGCGAGACTGCCCTACAGACGTGCCCGCGGGCACCGGCGACGTCCCGCCGGCCGCGGGAAACCAGCGGACCCGAGGTCCGGCCGAGCGAGTACGGAGATGACACCGTGACCGACACCAGCATCCCCCGCGCCGACCAGCCCCTGGACGACGAGGAGCCGACCGCGGCGGCTCCGGTCGGGGGCGAGCCGGAGGAGACCGACGCCGAAGCGGCACCGAGCAAGGCCGCCGGCGAGAGTGACCTGTTCCGGCAGAGCGAGATCGCGGCCGACTACGTGGAGGGGCTGCTCGACATCCTCGACTACGACGGCGACATCGACGAACTGGTGTCGGGCGGCCGCCCGGTGGTCGAGGTCGTCGGCGGGCGCCTGCAGAACCTCGTCGGCCAGCGCGGTGCCACCCTGGAGGCACTTCAGGAACTGGCCCGGCTCGCGGTGTTCCGGCAGACCGGCGCACCGAGCCGCCTGCTGCTCGACGTGGGCGGGTACCGCGCCAACCGGCGTAAGGAACTGGCGGCGGTCGCCCGCAACGCCGTCGAGAAGGTCAAGGAGCACGGGGAGCCGGTGCGGCTGGAGCCGATGTCGGCCTTCGAGCGCAAGTGCGTTCACGACGTGGTCAACGCGATCGACGGGGTGGAGAGCGAGTCCGAGGGCGTCGAGCCCAGCCGGCGTATCGTCGTCCGTCCCGTGGACTGACGGGTGACCCAGCAGCACGCCAGCGGCAGTGCCGCCTCCGGCCCGGGTGGTACGCCGCCCGGGCCGCCGGCTGTCCCGCCCCGGCCCACCACGGCCGTGCTACCGCCCGAACTGGCCGAGGCGGCTCGCCGGCTCTTCGGCGTACGCCTCGATGTCGCGGCCGCGTACGCCGAGCTGCTCGCGACCGACGGCGTGGTACGCGGGCTGATCGGTCCTCGCGAGGCACCCCGGATCTGGGATCGTCACCTGCTGAACTGCGCGACGGTGGCCGAGCTTGTTCCGCCGCGCGCCAGCGTGCTGGACGTGGGATCTGGTGCGGGGCTGCCCGGTCTGGTGCTCGCCATCGCCCGACCGGACCTGGCGGTGACCCTCATCGAACCGCTGGCTCGGCGTACCGCCTTCCTTGAGGAGGCGGTGGAGGCGCTCGGACTGACCGACTCGGTGCGGGTGTTTCGCGGCCGGGCCGAGGAGGCCGTCGGGAGGGCGGATGCTGTGCCGGGCGAGGTGGTCACCGCCCGGGCGGTGGCGCCGCTGGACCGGCTCGCGAGTTGGTGCCTGCCGCTGACCGGGGTGGGTGGTCGGCTGCTCGCCCTGAAGGGTGCCTCCGCGGCGGAGGAGATCGCCGAGCATGCGGAGGCGGTGCACCGCCTCGGTGGCGGTCGACCCGTGTTGCACCGATGTGGTGAGGGCGTGGTGGATCCGCCGACCACGGTGGTCGAGATCGTCCGGGAACGGGCCGTCGGTCCGGCGGCCCGTGCCTCGTCGAGAAAGTCTCGTTCGCGTCGACGGTGAGCCGGGCAGGATCCAACCTCTGCTGCCGCGGCTGACTTCGGCTCGTCGTTCGTGCTGCTGACCTGCGTCTGCGCGCCGGCCACCTCGTGCGGGCCGGGGTTTCGAGGCGGCCGTGGCCGGTCCCCGGGCAGCGCGCGAGCGGCGAGTTACCGAACCCGACGTGGACCGGCCGCGCCCGTGCGCCGTAGGCTGACCGCGCGTCGATAGTGTGGAGCGGGCGGCGATGGATCTCCCTCCGGGGCCCGACCGCTCCCGCCGGGCGGTACCTCTGCGGAGAGCACGCGAGTGGCCCGGTTGACGGGTGCGGACCGACCATCCGAAGCGGGCAGGGATGACAGGTGCATGACGACGGCAGGTACGACGATCCGCGCGTGACCGGGTCACCGGATGACCCTGTTTCACGTGAAACCGAATATCCGAACTGGCGGCCCTCCGAGGTGTCGCAGAGCCCACCCGAACCCGGTCGGAACGCGCCGACATCGGGTGTTCCGTGGTCGGGGGCCGGCGACGGACGCGACGGTGCGGACGCGAGTGGTCGCCCGGTCAACGCGTCCCCTGACGCGCGGGTGATCCCGATTCGTCGGAACCCCTCCGCCTCCGCACGGTTCGAGGCGGCGGCAGCACAACCACCGACAGCCGCGATGGTGCCGGACCCTCGACCGGCTTCCGACACGCCCGCGCCTGCGGACGGTTCCTACGCAACAGCCGCGACCGAGGCCGCGTACGTTTCACGTGAAACCCCGACGCGCGAAGAGGATGACCCACCGTTGGCTATGGAGGCGATGCGCGCCGTGCAGATCCTGAATCCCAGTGGCGAGGTGACCATGCCTCGGCCCGACCGGACCCGGGTCATGTGCGTCGCGAACCAGAAGGGCGGCGTGGGTAAGACCACGACCACGGTCAACCTCGCGGTGGCGCTGGCCCTGCACGGCAACCGGGTGCTCGTGGTCGACCTCGACCCGCAGGGCAACGCCTCGACCGGGCTGAACGTGCCACACCACACCGGCGTGCCTGACGTCTACGACTGCCTGATCAACAGTGTGCCGCTGGAGGACGTGACCCAGGCGGTGGAGGGCATCCCCAACCTCTGGTGTGTGCCGGCCACCATCGATCTCGCCGGTGCCGAGATCGAGCTGGTCTCCGTGGTGGCCCGCGAGTCGCGGTTGGACCGCGCCATCACAGCCTACCCGGGGCACTTCGACTACGTGTTCATCGACTGCCCGCCCTCGCTCGGCCTGTTGACCGTCAACGCGTTGGTGGCCGCGCAGGAGGTGCTCATACCTATTCAGTGTGAGTACTACGCGCTCGAAGGGCTCAACCAGCTCATCAACAACATCAACCTGGTTCGTCAGCACCTCAACCCGCGGCTTGAGGTCTCCACGATCCTGCTCACCATGTACGACCGCCGTACCCGGCTCGCCGACGCGGTCGAGCAGGACGTCCGGAACCACTTCGGGGACAAGGTGCTCCAGGCGGTGATCCCGCGTAACGTGCGGGTCTCCGAGGCGCCCAGCTACGGCCAGTCGGTGATGACCTACGATCCCGGTTCACGGGGCGCGACAAGCTACTTCGAGGCCGCGCAGGAGATCGCCGAGCGGGGCGTCAAGGAGCCGGTGAGCCGGAATGCGTAGTGCGTACGAGGCGCTGGGAGGCGTGGCATGAAGAACCGTCCACGGGGCGGTCTGGGGCGGGGCCTGGGGGCGCTCATTCCGACCGGGCCGGCGCCGGACGCTGGCGCTGGCACCCTGACCGGGGGAACCGGTGGGTCGACGGCGGTTGCGGCACCGACCGTGCTGCCGGTGTCGGCCCCGCCGATCGAACCTGAGGCGACCCTGAGCCCGGTGCCCGGCGCCCGCTTCGCCGAGATCCCGGTCGACTCGATCGTGCCCAACCCGAAGCAGCCCCGCCAGGTCTTCGACGAGGAGGCCCTGGAGGAGTTGAAGACCTCCATCCAGGAGGTCGGCTTTCTCCAGCCGATCGTGGTGCGGCAACTCGACGGCGAGAAGTTCGAACTCGTCATGGGCGAGCGCCGGTGGCGTGCCGCCCAGGCGGTCGGCCGGGAGCACATCCCGGCGATCGTGCGCGACACCCGGGACGACGCGATGCTGCGGGACGCGCTGCTGGAGAACATCCACCGGGCGAACCTCAACCCGCTGGAGGAGGCAGCCGCCTACCAGCAGCTGCTGGAGGAGTTCGGGGCCACCCACGAGGAACTCGCCCGGCGCATCGGTCGCAGTCGGCCGCAGATCTCGAACACCATCCGGCTGATGAACCTGCCGGCCCCGGTACAGCGCCGCGTCGCCGCCGGTGTCCTGTCCGCCGGGCACGCCCGGGCGCTGCTGAGCCTGGAGGATCCGGAGACCCAGGAACAGCTGGCACTTCGGATCGTCGCCGAGGGCCTGTCGGTCCGAGCGACAGAGGAGATCGTCGCGCTCACCCTCAACGACGGGCCGGGTAAGAAGGAGTCGGCGAAGCGCCGCCCGAAGCCACACGCGCCGGCGCTCACCGACCTCGCCGACCGGCTCTCCGACCGGTTCGACACCCGGGTGAAGGTAGACATCGGGCGGAGCAAGGGCAAGATCACGATCGAGTTCGCGACCGTCGACGACCTGGAGCGAATCGTCGGCATCATCGGTGTGGAGCGCGAAGAGCCGGAAGACTGATCAACGAATCGACAAGGCCGCCTCGCCAGGTACGTGACGAGGCGGCCTTGTCGTCCCGGCAGCCGCAGCAAGCAGTCCCGGCCCTGCCGCAGTGCCGGCCCTGCCGCAGTGAGCCGTCAACTGCTCGGCGGGGCGCCGAGCGGCGGGGCGCCCCGCCGCTCGGCGGCCCCGATCGGTCGCGCGGCCGGACGGGGCGGCGCGTTCAGTCCGGCGGTTGGCGACCGACCCGGCCGACGACGCCACGGGGATTGGTGCCTGTCCAGGGGCAGCCGCCGGTCGCCGTCCGGGCCGGCACCCACGGCTGGAACGTTCGTGGCACCGCACCGGTCACCGACCCGCCTGCGTGGGCAGGTCAACGACGGCGAACGCGGCGCTCCTTCGGCGGCGGCGTGGCGTTCCCGCCTCGGCCGGCACGACGCCGCAGGGAGCCCTAGATCCGGTCCATCGGAGGAAGGGTGGGGAGTCGCAGCCTCAGTCAACGGCACTTGCGACTTACGGCGCGCCGGACCATCAAACCGGAGCTACGGCGCAACACACCGCGAGCTGTGACCGGCAGTGGGGGCCCGACATCGCCGGACCTGCTCGCGGCGGTTCTCCGGAATCCGGGCTGCCATCGAGCACGGGGCCGCCGGGACCGCTACGTGGTGCCCGCTCGCCGGTGGACAGCGGGACCGCTACGTGGTGCCCGCTCGCCGGTGGACAAGGACTGTCCCCCTCTCTTGAAGTCGTCACAGGCGGCCGCCACGCCGGGACCGGCGCGAGCGGACAGGCGTCGAACCGAGGGCGGACGAGCCGCAGGCGATCCGGCGATGGGTCGGGACCGGGCTGAGGCGCATGGGCGCCGGGCCGGGTGCTCAGCGGAGGCCGGCGGCCAGACGACGGGCGACTCACCGGAAAGGGACGGCCAAGCGGACACCGGCGAGACGGGCGATGCCCCTGCGGAAGATTCGCCAGACTTTCGGGGAGACGATCTGGCGGGATCAGCGGACAGGGGATCGACCCGCGACACCGGCGGCCAAGGCGGGTGCCGCACAAGTCGGGCGACGGGCTTACACGGTTTGGCTCACGGCTCGAACGGAGCCGGCGGCCAGTTGGAGCCCACGGCTCAGAAGGGTGCCAGCGGCCAGTTGGAGCCCACGGCTCGGGAGCGTGCCCGGCCGGGCAGACCCCCGATCGCGGCACACCGCTGGGGCGACTCGCTGTCCGGCGGCGCGAATCTCCAGTCGGGCCGGAGCCGTTTCACGTGAAACCCCGCCGCCCGGTCACCACCCCGGAACCCGCGGAAGCGTTGGACTCGGCCGCAGTTCCGCTGCGGGTCAGCTGAGCGGTGACCGAGGTCCGCCGGTGGCGTGCAGGGGGGTGCGGAGGGTGCCGGGAAGGAAGTAGTCATTCAACGGTGGGCGAGCCGGGTGCGGGCACAGGTCCCGGAACCGATCGCTGCGCGGCGGGGTGGTCATGAGCGCGGCCGTAGGCGGCAGTTCGTCCACGCGCTGCCATCGGGCGCGCCGCTGTTTCACGTGAAACAGCGGCGCTGGCGCGGGTGAGTGGCACGGTGCCCGACTGATTCTTCGGCAGATCCACAGCCGGTCACGCCGGGCGTGCGGGACCTCATTGTTATCCACACCAGTTGTCCACAGGCGCGAGCCGTTTCACGTGAAACGCAGCCCGAAACCCCTTGTCGAACCGGGACAGCGGTAGGCAAGCCGCTACCCGGCCGCCTGTGGATAACTCTGGGGAGAACTCCTTGGTGGTTCGGTCCCGTCATTCGAACGCTCCAGAGAGAGTCGAACCCGATTCGGGTAGGGACAGTGGTCCCAGACTCGGTTAGGGTCAGCGTCGTGCACGACACCCCTCCCTCAGTTCCGGACTTCACCCAGTGGCCGTCCTTTCCGTTCGAGGGCGACCTCCGGGTCAAGCCACTCGCCGACCCGGTCTCGGTCGAGCCACCCCGCAAGGGTGAGGCTCACCGAGAATGCACTGCCTGCCAGGCGCCCGACGAGGCCTACATCTGGGTCGGTGAACGATGGCGCGTTCGGGCCATGGATCGACCCACCGGGCTGCCCATGGTCCTCATTCTGGAGTCGCGGTCGCACCTCGACCTCGGTGACCTCCCGAACCTGCTCGCCGCCGAGTTGGGCGTGATGACGGTACGGCTCGAACGGGCCATCCGGTCGCTGGACGGGGTGGCTCGCGTGCACGTCAACCGGTGGGGCGACGGGTCCGCCCACCTCCACATGTGGTTTCTCGCCCGGCCGTACGGTCGGCTCCAACTGCGTGGCACCTTCCTCTCGCTCTGGGACTCGATCCTGCCGCCGATCTCCGAGGAGCAGTGGCGGGAGAATCTCGCGCTCGTCGCGGCCTGGCTGGCCGAGTTCGGTGGACGGCCACTGGCCGAACCACCCCGCATCCAGTGGCAGGCACCGTCCAGTCTGGCGGCGCAGTCGGCCTCGCCGACCGAGACGAAGCCCGCAGAGGGAGGGTCGCTGCTGGACGCCATCGGAGAGACGGCCGAACCACCTGGCACTCCGGGCGTCGGTGTCAGCGCGGAGTCGCCAGACACGCCGATCGCGGTCCCGGTGAGCGACTCGGCCCCTGAGGCGATCGACGCGGCACCGCAGCCCGAGACGAGAGCGGACGCGGCCGAGGCGGCTCGCCCCGAGCGAACGAGGGTTCCCGAGGCCACAGTCCCGCTGTCGAAGACCGAGGACGTCGACGACGTCTCGCAGCTGGACACCACCGCAGACACCAGGAGCACCGAGGCCACCGAGACCACCGCAGACACGGAGGGCAGCTCGGGCACGGAGACCAACTCAGGCACGGACGGCAGCTCGAGCACGGAGGGCAGCTCAGGCGTGGAGAGCGCCCCAGACGCGGAGAGCGCCGCAGAAGCTGGCAGCGTGCGCCGAGAAGGGGCGCCGGAGGCGGAGCACACTCAGACGGAGACCCGGACGTCGTCCGGTAAGCCGGCCTCCGGGGGCGGGCAGCGATAGGACCGGAGGGACCGGGCCGCACTGAGGCAGGCCCGGCATCCGGATGTGACCCAGGACCGCCAGCGATCCGACGGCTGGACGACGCCGCCGGATCGGCAACTGCGGCAGCCGCGACCGTCCCGATCCGACCGACCCGACGACGCCCCGCACCGCATCGACACCGCGGTCGAGCGGCGATGACACCCGGTCCGTGGCGGAACGCGAGGTCACCCGGTGGGCGTCTTGCTCGGTAGGAAAATCAGCGGGCCGCGGCGCGGGCGACCAGGTTGCCGATCATGCCGCCGAAGTCGAGACCGGCAGCCTGCACCGCGAGCGGCAACAGCGACGTCTCGGTCATGCCCGGCGAGACGTTGACCTCCAGCACGTGTGGCTGACCGGTCGAGTCGACGATCAGGTCGACCCGACTGAGGTCACGCAGGCCGAGGGCGGTGTGGGCGGCCAGGGCGACCTGGGCCACCGACTCGGCGACCGGGGGCTCCAGCCGGGCCGGGGTGTGCCAGGTCGTCCGGCCCGCGGTGTAACGGGCCGCGTAGTCGTACACCCCGTTGCGGGGCACGATCTCCACGGCCGGTAGCGCCTGCGGGCCGTCGCCGAGGTCGACGACGGAGACGGCCACGTCCATGCCGGGAACGTACCGCTCGACGAGTGCCGTCGAGTCGTACGCGAAACAACCCACCATGGCAGCCGGCAGCGACGCCGCGTCCCGGACCACGGCGGCACCCAGTCCGGAACCGCCCTGGGCCGGCTTCACCATGAGCGGCAGCCCCAACCGGTCGACGATGCGGTCCAGCACGGCCACCGCGCCGAGTTCGCTGAACCGGTCGTGTGGCAGGGCGACCCAGTCGGGAGTGGCGATGCCGGCCTCCCGGAGCACGGCCTTCGCCGACGGCTTGTCCCAGGCGAGGCGGGAAGCCCGGGCGTCACAGCCGACGTACGGCACGCCGCACAGATCCAGCACCCCGCGCAGCGAGCCGTCCTCGCCGGTGGCGCCGTGCAGGGCGATCACCACGGCGTCGGGCGGATCAGCGATCAGGGCCGGCAGCAGGGCGACGTCGGCGTCGCGCAGTTCGGCCTGCATCCCGACGGCGCGTAGCGCGTCGAGCACCCGACGGCCCGAGCGCAGCGACACGTCACGCTCGTACGACAGGCCACCGGCGAGCACGAGCACGTGGAGATCGGTGGTCTCGGGGCCCGACACGGCGGGTTCTTCGGCAGCGGTGACACCCATGCCGGGCATCATGCCAAGTCTGGCCCTGGCGCGTCCCAGCCGGTCCTGCCTCGCCGGGCGCCGGCCCCGCCCACCGCACCGAACACCCGACGCATGGCGATGTCCTGCTCCATCACGCTGGCCAACCGGCGTACGCCCTCCCGGATCCGCTCCGGTGGCGGGAACGAGAAGTTCAGCCGCATGTGACCGTTGCCGCTGCCGTCGGCGTAGAAACCGGTGCCGGGCACGTACGCGACCCGCGCGGCGATGGCCCGGGGCATCATCGCCTTCGAGTCCAGCCCGTCGGGCAGCGTGGCCCAGACGAACAACCCGCCGCCGGGCACGGTCCAGCGGGTGCCGGCCGGCATCAGGTCCTCAAGTGCGGTGAGCATCGCGTCCCGCCGCTCCCGGTAGACCTCCCGGTAGACCTTCAGCTGCTCGCGCCACGGCATGGTGCCGAGGTACGTGCTGACGGCGGCCTGCGCGTACGCGCTGGGACAGAGGATCTGTGCCTCGCTGGCGATGACCAGCTTGTCCCGCACCGCGTGTGGCGCGAGGATCCAGCCGACCCGCAGCCCCGGCGCGAACGTCTTGGAGAAGGTGCTGAGGTAGAAGACCCCGTCCCGCCGCCGCGCCCGCAGCGGTGCGGGCGCCTCGCTCTCGAAGCCCAACTGGCCGTACGGGTCGTCCTCGACCACCAGCAGCCCGGCGCGCTCGCAGATGTCGAGGACCTGTTCCCGCCGCTGCTCGGTGAGCGTCACGCCGGTCGGGTTCTGGAAGGTGGGGATGGTGTAGAGGAACTTGACCCGCCGTCCGGCCCGGGCCTGCTCCGCGATGGCGAGCTCCAGTGCGGCCGGAATCAACCCGTCGTCGTCCATCGGCACGTGCACGACCTGCGCCTGGGCGGCCTGGAACACCCCGAGTGCGCCGACGTAGGTCGGCCCCTCGGCGAGCACCACGTCACCCGGGTCCAGGAAGAGACGGGCCACCAGGTCGAGCGCCTGCTGCCCACCGACGGTCACCACCACGTCCTCCGGGGAGGCACCACAGGCGGCGTCGATGCCGGAGAGGGCCATCACCTCGCAGATCCGCTCACGCAGCTCCAGGGTGCCCTGACCGATGCCGTACTGCAGCGTGGTGCTGCCGTGCTCCGCGCCGAGCCGGCCGAGCATCTCGCCCACGGCGTCCAGCGGCAGTGCGGCGATGTACGGCGCGCCACCGGCGAGGGAGACGACCTCCGGTCGGCTGGCGACGGCGAACAGGGCCCGGATCTCCGACGCCGTCATGCCCCGCACCCGGCGGGCGTACCGGTCGGTGTAGTCGTCGAGTGTCGTGCCGGTCATCACATCACCTCGGTGGCTGCTCGGACGGCTCCGGTCCCGGATACCCGGGACACCGGCGACCATGGCGTACGGCGCGCCGAATGTCGATCGTAGCCGCCTTGCACACCCCTATGCGCCCCTGATTATTCGTGCGTCCACATCCCGGACCCGTAGCCGGCACCCCTGAGGTGCACGTTCACGCTTACTCTCCCCAGTCGCCGACCGGCGGCGTACGATCGCTCGTCGGGGGCAGGAACACGGCGGTGCCATTCGGGCCGCTGGGGCGGCGGTGCCACTCGGGGCCGCTGCGGCGGCGGTGCCGTCCGGGCCGGTCCCACCTCCGAGCCTAGTGTGGGGAAGCGCCAATGTCGCGACGTCTGGTCAGCCTGACCCTGGACACCCTGGAGGACCTGCCCCGGCCCTGCCGCCAGTGCGTGTACTGGGAGCTTGACCCGGTCTCCGCGGACCGCGCCTGCGCCGCTGGCGACCCTGGCCTGGAGAAGGAGGCGTGGGTCTCGCAGACGCTGCTCGAATGGGGTTCCTGCGGCAAGCTGATCTACGTCGACGGGATGCCTGCCGGATTTGTCATGTATGCTCCGCCGGCCTACGTGCCCCGGTCGATGGCTTTTCCGACGTCTCCGGTCTCCGCCGACGCGGCGTTGCTGATGACCGCGAACGTGGTGCCCGCGTTCGTCGGCGGCGGGCTCGGCCGGATGCTGGTGCAGGGGGTGGCCCGCGATCTGACCAAGCGCGGGATCAAGGCGATCGAGGCGTTCGGCGACGCGAAGTTCGGTGACTCCGCCGATCCGGGCGGAGCGTGCGTGGCACCTGCCGACTTCTTCCTCTCGGTGGGCTTCAAGACGGTTCGCCCGCATCCGCGGTTCCCCCGGCTACGGCTGGAGCTGCGGACGGCGTTGAGCTGGAAGTCCGACGTCGAGTACGCGCTGGAGAAGCTGCTCGGCTCGATGAGCCCGGAGACGTTGCTGCGTCCGGTCCGACCGACACCGGCCACCCGCTCCACGACCGGCTGACCGGCCGACGTCGGCGGCACCGGCTACCCGGCCGGACTTCCGCGCCCATCCCGGACGGCCGCTCAGTCCACCACCGTGCCGGCGGCGACCGCCGCCCGCAGCTCGCTGACGTCGATCGAGCCGGTCGGCACGTCGCGTTCGATCGGCAGGTACATCCGCTGCACCGCGGCCACCATCGCCTCGACCAGCTTGTCCCGGAACCGAGGAGCGATCAGCCGTTCCCGGTCCGTCGGTGAGGTGAGGTAGCCGACCTCGACCCGGACCGCCGGCATCCGGGTGATCCGGAGCAGGTCCCACGCCTTCGCGTGGGTACGGCAGTCCCGCAGCCCGGTGCGCGCCACGATCTCCCGCTGGACCAGCCCGGCCAGCCGTTCACCGGTCGCCGACGTGACCCCGTTGTCGGTGCCGTAGTGGTACGTGGCGACGCCCTCGGCCTCCGGGTTGGCATGGCCGTCGGTGTGCAGCGAGATGAACACGTCGGCGCCGAGTGAGTTGGCCAGTTGCGCCCGGTCGATGTCGGGCAGGCAGGTCTCCGGCGACGGGCCTCGGGTGAGTTGCACCCGTACCCCGGCCGCGGCGAGACGCCCTTCCAGCCGGCTGGCCAGATCGTGCATCAGATCCGCCTCGGTCCAGCGCAGCGGGCCGTCCGCCACCACCACGCCCGGGTCGGTCCCGCCGTGGCCCGGGTCGATGACCACGGTCCGACCGACCAGGGTCGGGCCGGACTGCCGGATGGCGTCGGACTCGCGCAACCACTGCGGCCGGCCGCCGACCACCTTGCGGCCCAGCCGGCGCAGGGCACCCATCGTGTGTGGGCCGCAGGTGCCGTCCGGGACCAGTCCCACCTCACGCTGGAACTGGGCCACCGCCCGGGAGGTGCGGATGCCGTAGATCGCGTCGGCCCGGCCGGTGTCGTACCCCATCTCCAGCAGCCGCTCCTGGAGCGACCGGACATCCTCGCCGGTGAGCGGCACCGGCACCGCGTGGTAGAGGGTGCGGGCACCCAGCCGCCACCGGGCGGCGTCGAGGGCCCGCCAGGTCTCCGCACCGACCCGACCGTCGACACTGAGCCCCCGCGACTGCTGGAACGCGCGGACCGCCCGTTCGGTCGCCGGGTCGAACTCGTCGCTGTGCGGGCCGGTCGCCTTCGACAGCAGGTCGAGACCGGTCAACACCGCACGGATCTCGGTCACCGCGGGTCCCCGGTCACCGGGACGGATCGGACGCACGCACGACCCCCTCTGCACGGTCGGTGGCTGCCGGGCCCCGCAGTGGGCGGGGACCAGGTGCTCACCGGCGTCCGGCGGCCCCGATTCGAGGTTAAGCGCTGGGGGATCCGCTCGGGTGGCGGGCGGTGAAAAACGCGTCGACCCCGTGCCGGTGGGCCCGGCACGGGGTCGACGCTGATGTTGTCGCTGGGGTCAGAGCGCCGATTCGATCAACTTGACCAGTTCGCCCTTGGGCTTGGCGCCGGCGATCGACTGCACCGGCTCACCGTTCTTGAACACGGTGAGGGTCGGCACGGACATCACCCGGTATGTCCGGGCGGTCTCCGGGTTCTCGTCGATGTTGAGCTTGACGATGCTGACCTGGTCGCCCATCTCCCCGGCGATCTCCTCCAGCAGCGGCGACACCTTGCGGCACGGCCCGCACCACTCGGCCCAGAAATCCACCAGGACCGGCTTGTCGGACTTCAGTACGTCCGCGGCGAAGCTCGCGTCGGTGACCGACTTCGTTGCTCCCACTGTTGACCCCTCCTCCTGCGTTGTGTCTTCAGCCCTTGGGCAGCGTGGCGATGAAGCGTTCCGCGTCCAGGGCGGCCGCGCAGCCGGTCCCGGCCGCGGTGATCGCCTGCCGGTACGTGTGGTCGACCAGGTCACCGGCGGCGAAGACACCGGGAATGCTGGTCCGGGTGCTGGGGGCCTGCACCTGCACGTACCCCTCGTCGTCCAGCTCGACCTGGCCACGGAACAGTTCGCTGCGCGGGTCGTGGCCGATCGCCACGAACACGCCGGTGACGTCGAGCACCTTGGCCTCGCCGGTGTGGACGTTGCGCACCCGTACGCCGGAAACCTTGCCGTCCGCGCCGAGCACCTCCTCCACCACGGTGTTCCACTCGACCTTGATCTTGTCGTTGCTCAGCGCCCGCTCCGCCATGATCTTGCTGGCCCGGAACGTGTCCCGGCGGTGCAGGATCGTCACCGAGTCCGCGAAGCGGGTCAGGAAGCTGGCTTCCTCCATAGCCGAGTCGCCGCCACCGACGACCACGATGTGCTGGTTGCGGAAGAAGAAGCCGTCGCAGGTGGCGCAGGAGGAGACGCCGTGGCCCAGGTACTCCTGCTCACCGGGCACGCCGAGCGGACGCCAGGCGGAACCCGTGGCGAGGATCACGGCCCGGGCGCGGTACGCGGTGTCGCCGACCCAGACGGTGCTCACCGCGCCGGGGTGACCGGTGTCGGTCAGCTCGACCCGGGTGACGTCGTCGGTCAGGAACTCGGCGCCGAACCGCTCGGCCTGCTTACGCATGTTGTCCATCAGCTCGGGGCCGAGGATGCCGTCGGCGAAACCGGGGAAGTTCTCCACCTCGGTGGTGGTCATCAGCGCGCCGCCGGACTGCACGCCCTCGATCACCAGTGGCTTGAGGTTGGCACGCGCCGCGTAGACCGCCGCCGTGTAACCGGCCGGCCCGGAGCCGATGATGACCAGGTTGCGGACCTCGTCCACTGCCGTCTCCCAATCGTGTTGACTGTCGTCACCGGCGTACCCGCCGATGCCGATCCGAGTGCCGACGCGGCGGCAACTGATGTGCAGAACGTCATCGTACGAAGCGGGAATTCCCGAGCCGGTCACCCGGTGGGTCAGGTCACGTGGACGGTCAAAAGTCCGGCGACCGCAGGATCACCCTACCCGCGTACGGTAACGGGCGTCCGAGCCGGACCCGGGTACCCCGCACTCCGGGCCGCTGACCCACGCCCAGCTCGTGCCGGAGGCATCGGTGAACTGGAGAACCAGCGCCGGCATCCCCTGGAAGCGGGCGTACTCGACGACGTCGAAGACCAGCGGTCCGCCGCCGTGCTCCCCACCGACCTCCGCGAGGCAGGCACTCAGCGCCGTCTGGTCGCCGAGCCGGGCCAGGGCGTCCGGACCGGCCGGGCGTAGGCGTTCCTGGTTCTCCGGGCCGATCCCAGGACCAGCGTCGCCGGAGAACTGCCGGACGCTCGGCGTGAGGCTGGCCAGCGCCTCCGGCGTGTAGTCGGTGTCGCTGCGTTGCGGGGAGCCGACGACCCGGTAGGGAACACCGCTCGCTGCGGCGGCACGTTCGGGCGCCGACTTCGTCTCCTGCCGCCCCCCGGAGTCCGGCGGGAGCGCGTGCGGCACCGCGGGACTGACGACCCGGTCGTCCAGGGCGGTGTCGGTGGCGACATCGCCCTCCCGGCCGGGCTGGAACAGTTGAAGCGCGCCCAGACCGACCACGGCGGCGGTGGCGAGAGCAACCGGCCCGGCGACCCGGGCCCAGCGGCGACGTCGCGACCCCGGACGCGACGACGACGTCCGGTCCTGCCCCGGACGCGGCGGCCCACCCGGCCGTCGGGGACCACCCAGCGGCTGGGACGGTACGACCGTCACCTTCCCGCCGGTCGGCATCAGGCCCGGGTCGGTGACGGCGGCAGTTCCGTCCCCGGTGGCCGCCGGTGCCCGCTCCGGGTGCTCGGCAGCCGCTGCCGTCGGCGCGGTTCCGGCACCGGGTGGATCGGCAGTGGCGAGGACAGCGCTGATCCGGTCGGTGATCTCCGGCGGGATCTCCAGCGTCGGCTCACCCCAGCCGGCCAACTCGGCCCGGACCCGGTCGACGGCCGGGGCCAGGCGGGCGTGGGCGTCGGCCCACGCCGGGTCCTGCGCCACCCGCCGGGCGATCTCGGCGTGCTCGGGGGTGCCGTCCAGCGCGCCGCCGAGGTAGTCGGCGAGCAGGTCGTGGTCGACCGCGCTGAACTCCCCGGCGCTCACGCTTCCTCCTGCTGGTTGGCGGTCGGTCGGGACCGCCCCGACCCCGATCGGACGCCCGACGGTTCCTTCGGGTTCCCGCCGGTGACGTCCGGCACGTCCGGGCGGGAAGCGCCCGCCGGCCCGGTGCCCGGTCGCAGGTGGCCGAGCGTGACCGCGAGCCGGGCACGGCCCCGGGCGCAGCGACTCTTGACCGTCCCTTCGGCGACACCGAGGATCCGCGCGACCTCGGCGACCGGGTAGCCCTGCACGTCCACCAGCACGAGAGCGGCCCGCTGCTCGATCGGCAACGCGGCCAGAGCGTCCCGGACGACCATCGCGGTGTCGTGGTCGGGTACCGGTGCGGCCGGCTCCACGCCACCGGTGGCCGGACCGTCCTCCGGGCCGTGCACTCCGTCGGGCAGCGGGACCGTCGGGTGGGCCCGCCGACGGCGGATCCGGTCGAGGCACGCGTTGACCACGATCCGGTGCAACCAGGTGGTGACCGCCGAGTCACCCCGGAACCGGTCGGCCGCGCGATGGGCGGACAGCAGCGCGTCCTGGAGGGCGTCTGCGGCCTCCTCACGGTCGCCGAGCGTACGCAGGGCGACCGCCCAGAGCCGGTCCCGGTGCCGGCGGAACAACTCGCCGAAGGCGTCCCGGTCACCGGCGACGTGAGCACGCAGCAGATCGAGGTCGCTGACCGTGTCGTCCACGGAAGCGGCGCCCGTGTGGTCGCGTCCGGCGTCGCGTACCTCCATCACCCGACCCGGTGGCAGCCGCCGTGCTGATGTCTCATGAACCCTGGACCGTGATCTCCTGCACCCCGATCTTGAAACCGCCACCGTTCGGCGGCAGCTCGGTGATCCAGAACAGCAGGTAGCGGTACTTCTTGTCGGCGTCGAAGCCGTCAAAGGTCATCGTGGTGCCGTCGTGTTCCTCGAAGGGTTGCCCGATCCTGTTCTTCAGGTACGCCGTGAGCACCTCGTCGTCGCCCGAGCTGGACGACGGGGCGTTGGTCGTGCCGGTGAGCAGTTCCGCCGAGGCACCCCGGTCGGAGAGGTTGACCTGCACCGACTTGACGGTCCGCTCGGAGCCGAGGTCGATCCAGACGCCCATGCCCCGTTTGAGGTTGCCGAAGTTGCTGCGGTTGTAGGTCTCGGTGGACCAGCCCTCGTCCTGGTCGCCGTCGTAGACCTTCTCGGCGTCGCGCACCTCGCTCCGGTTGCTGCTGTCCGGGTCGATGATCCGGGCATCGCTGATCTTGAGGTTCCGGACCGCCGGCGCGGCCGGCTCCTCGCTCACCGGCGCACTCGATGTCGGTGCCGCGACCGGGTTGGTCTGCGGATCCCCGTCGCCGTCGCCGAGGGTGCTGATCCCGATCAGCAGCCCGATCAGAGCGACCGCCAGCAGCCCGGCGATGCCCAGGGCGACCTTGCGTCCGCCGGCCGCGGCCAACGGCGACGGCTCCTCGCCGGTCTCGCCGGCGAACCGCAGCGGGCCGCTGTTGTCGAGGTAGTCGTCGTCGGGCACGTCGAGCCGGGCCAACTCCGCCGTCAGCACGTCCGACGGGGGCGGGGCGATCTCGGCGTCGAGCAGATCCATGGTCAGGTCGTCCAGGTAGGCCGGCACACCGGCCCGGACCTGACGGGGCGCCGCGACGGCCCCGTTGGCATCGCGTACCGCGTCGGGAATGGCCGCCCGTCCGTGCCCGGCGGTGGCACCGCGCAGCGGCGCCTCGGTGTGCGGCCAGTAGCCGGTCATCGCGAAGTAGAGGATGCCCCCGACGGCCCGGACGTCGCTCTCCTGGCTGTCGTCACCGTCGGTGCGGGCGTCCGCGAGCACCACCCGGCCGTCATCGCTGATCATCACCGTGCCGGGGTGCACGTTGCCGTGCACCATGCCGGTGGCGTGCACGGCGGCCAGGGCGCTGGCGACCGAGTTACCGACGGCGGTCGCGCGGGCGGCGTCCAACGGCCCACTCGCGACCAGGTCCCGCAGGGACTGACCGTCGACCCACTCGCGGACCACGTAGGCCCGCTCGGCCTCGTCGATGGCGTCGTACACGCCGACGAGGTTGGGGTGGACGACCCGGCTGGCGGCGACGGCGGCCTGGAGCATCTCGGTGGCGGAGTCGCCACCCGGGTAGCGCATGACGACCGCGACGGGCCGGCGCAGCACGACGTCGACCCCACGCCAGACCAGCCGGCCGGCGCTGTCGTTGTTGATGTGCTCGACCAGTTCGTAACGTTCGGCGAGGATCTCACCGGCCGTCGGAGCACCGAAGGTCATGACCGGCGGAGTGGTCTCGTCCGCGTCCTGACCCTCGCCGACCTGGGTCACCCGTCCTCCCTCGGTGATCGTGTCGATCGATGGACCCGCGCTGCTGGGCATCTGCTTCCCGCTCCGCCTTCGTCTGGTACCGGCCGGCCGGTCGCAGCAGGGTGCCGCGCGCCGGTGTCTGCCGTACCCGTCGAGTGCGACCTTACCCGGGATGGCCCGGTCCCCGACATGTCATCTTCCCGCCGTCCGGTGGCGGCGAGGTCAGCGGTCGGCGGACTCGTCCCGTTAGCACCGTTGTCGGCCCCGTTGCTGGTACATGTACCAGCCAATCTAGAGGTTGACCACAACCAGCTCCGGCCGGGGCGGAACCGGTCGCGTCGGCGAGTTCGGCAGCGCCGGATTCCCCGTCAATCGGGCGGGCATACTCGGCCGTCCGGTTGGTTATCCACAGGCCGATCCGCCAGTTGAGCGGCGGCGCGCGGAGTTATCCACAGGTACATCCCCAGCCTGGTGATCCTCGGTCACGCTGGGTGCACGGCGGACCGGACGGTTCAGCGGCCGAGCCGGCGGCGGACCATCCCGACCACCTCGGTGATCTCGGAGATCCGCAACACGGTCGCCAGGCCGAGGTAGGTGCCGCCGATGACCGTGCCACCAACCACCAGCTGCGCGATGGCCTCCAGCCGCGTCGGCGTGTCGCCGCCGGGCAGCAGGGTCACCACGACCACGCCGGCCAGGGCCGCGCCCAGCGCCGCGACGGCCACCCGGCCGAGGGTGCGCAGGATCGCGCCCAGCCCGATCCGACCCACCCGGGGACGCAGCAGCCAGGCCGAGGCGATGGCCGCGGCCAGATACGAGACTGCGTTGCCGATCATCATTCCCGCCCCGACGAAGCTCGCCGAAAAGATCGCGAACAGGGCGATCTGCACCCCGATCCGGAGTGCCACGACCGGAATGTTGATCAGTGCGGGGGTTCGGGTGTCCGGCAGGGCGTAGAAGGCGAAGGTGAACAACTGACTGATCGCGAACGGCACCAGCGCGAGTGCGGCGGCCAGCAGCACCAGGGACGTCGCGGTGGCGTTGTCGGCGGTGAAGGCTCCCCACCGGAACAACGTGAACGCGATCGGGGTGGCCAGCACGGCGTAGCAGACCGCGATCGGGGCGAGCACGGCCGACACCGTCCGGGTGCCCCTGGACAGGTCGGCGGCGAGGTCGGCGTATCGGCCGTCGGCGGCGGCGGCACTCATCCGAGGCATGAGCGCGGTAATGATCGACACCGCGATGATGCCGTGCGCCGTCATCAGCAGCAGGAAGACGTTGTTGTAGATCAGCGGACCGGCGGCGTTCTCCTTTCCGGCGCGGTTCAGCAGGTTGAACAGCACGATCAGGCCGACCTGGCTGACCGCGACGTAACAGATCATCCAGGCGCCGAGTCGGCCCAGCTCGGCCAGGCCGAGCTTGCGGAAGTCGAAGCGGAGCTTCCACCGGAAGCCGACCCTGCGCAAAGCCGGCAACAGACCGGCGACCTGGATGGCCACGCCGATCAGGGTGCCGCCGCCGATGAGCAGGATCCGCCCGGTCGTCATGTCTTCCGGCCCGACGATCTCAGCACCGAAGACCGCGATGTAGAGCCCGGCGGTACCGATGACGACCAGGTTGTTCAGGATCGGTGCCCACATTGGCGCCGCGAAGTGACCCCGGGTGTTGAGTACCGCGCTGATCAGCGCGCTCAATCCGGAGAAGAAGATCATCGGCAGCATGAGCCGGGCCAGGGCGGTGACCAGCCCGGAGTAGCCGTCGGCGGACTCGTCCGCGCCGTAGAGCCAGGTCAGCGGCGCGGCGAGGGCGACCGCGAGCACGGCGGCCGCACCCAGCGCGAGCACCGCCAGAGTCAGCAGTCGCTGCGCGTACGCCTGACCGCCGTCGGCGTCCGCCTTTCGCCGCCGCACCAGCACCGGAATCAGCACGCTGGTGAGGATGCCGCCGAGCAGAAACTCGTAGACCATCCCCGGAAGGATCTGGGCGGTGGTGTAGGCGTCACCGACCAGTGCACCACCGAGGGCGGCACCGATGACCAGATTGCGCAGGAAACCGGTACCCCGACTGACCAGGCTACCCAGGGCCATGATCGCGCTGTTGGCAGCGGCGCTGCCTTCCGCCACCTGCTCCTGCGGGGGTGCGGTCGACTCCATCGCCGGCTGGTTGAGCGGTTCGGCGGAGATGAACGTGGCTCCGTCACCGGGCCGGCCGCCGGGCGCGCCGCCCCGCTGGGCGTTCGCGCTGCGGTAGAGCCCGCCGCTCATCTGTGCCTCCAAGGGGTACGCCGGAGCCGGCACCGGCCCGCACGCCACAGACCTTAGTCAACCGTCGACCGTTACCCGCGCCCGGCGGAGGAGATGCCGGCCAGGACCGATAGGCTGCGGATCCGATGTCCGAAGCCGCCGCATCCCACGCCACCGACCGCCGCGACCTGACCGCCGCGCAGCGCAACGCCGTCGCCGAACTGCTCCGGGTCTCCCCGGTGGCCGACGAGTTGGGCCGCCGATTCGCCGCCGCCGGTCACGAACTGCACCTCGTGGGTGGTTCGGTACGCGACGCCCTGCTCGGCCGGCTCGGTGAGGATCTCGACTTCTGCACCGACGCGCACCCCGACCAGACGCTCGACATCGTGCGGGGCTGGGCCGAGGCGATCTGGGAGACCGGCCGCGAGTTCGGCACCATCGGCTGCCAGCGCGGCGGCCTGCGACTGGAGATCACCACCTTCCGCGCCGAGTCGTACGACCAGGTCAGCCGCAACCCGGTGGTCGCCTACGGCACGAGCCTGGCGGAAGACCTGCGACGGCGGGACTTCACCGTCAACGCGATGGCGGTCAGCGTCCCGGAGCACCGGTTCACCGACCCGTACGGCGGGCTGGCCGACCTGGCCGCGAAGATCGTGCGTACCCCGGGTACGCCCGCCGAGTCGTTCGGCGACGACCCACTGCGCATGCTGCGGGCCGCCCGTTTCGCCGCGCAGCTGCGCTTCGCGGTGCACCCGGACGTGCGGGCGGCGATGACCAGGATGGCGACCGACCTGGACCGGATCACCGCCGAGCGGATCCGCGACGAGTTCACCAAACTGCTCTGTGGCGCAGACCCGATCGCCGGCCTGCGGCTGCTCGTCGACACCGGGCTGGCCGAGCGCTTCCTGCCCGAGTTGACCGGGCTCAAGCTGGAGATCGACGAGCACGCCCAACACAAGGACGTCTACGAGCACACCCTCACCGTGGTCAGCAACGCCGTCTCGTACGAGGAGGACGGACCGGACTTCGTGCTGCGGATGGCCGCGCTGATGCACGACGTGGGCAAGCCGGCGACCAAGGCGATCGGCCCGGACGGGCGGGTCAGCTTCCACCACCACGAGGTGGTCGGCGCCCGGTTGACGAAGGTGCGGATGAAGGCGCTGCGCTACCCCAAGGACGTCACCGCGAAGGTGACCACGCTGGTCGGGCTGCATCTGCGCTTCTACGGGTACGGCCGGGGCGAATGGACGGATTCGGCGGTGCGCCGGTACGTCACCGACGCCGGTGACCTGCTGCCCCGGCTGCACAAGCTGACCCGCTCGGACTGCACCACCCGCAACCGGCGAAAGGCGGCCCAGCTGGCGGCGGACTACGACGCGCTGGAGGAGCGGATCGCCCGGATCGCCGCCGAGGAGGATCTCGCCCGGGTCCGGCCCGACCTCGACGGCAACGCAATCATGGAGCTGCTCGGTGTGCCGCCCGGGCCGGTGGTGGGAAGGGCCTGGAAGCACCTGAAGGACCTCCGGCTGGAGCGGGGGCCGCTGGATCGTGACACGGCCGAGGCGGAGCTGCTGCGCTGGGCCCGCGACGAGGGCATCCGCGACTGATCAGCCGCGCTGGGCGTGCCCGGGTGTGCCCGGCCGGCGCCCGGGGTCCACAGTGGTCCGTCCCACCGCGACGGCCGCACGTCGAAACGCTCGCGTTTCGACCGAACGGTGGACGCGGTGCCAGCGAGGTTCGTCCATGATGTGTTCACGTCCATCAGCCCGCTGCTTCGCAGTTGGAGGCGGGACGATCCAGTATCCGTCCGACCGCCCATCGGGTCCGGTCGACGACCGACGGGGGCACATCCAGTGAATCACCGTGGCGCCCTGCGCCGCTCGGCGGCGGCGGGGCTTGCCCTGGCCACCGCTTCGTCCATTCTCACCGCCGTGACCGGCGGCGCGGCGATGGCCGCACCGGCCGACCAGCCCCGCGTCGAGGTGCTCGGCAGCAAGGGCGTCGGCGTTGTGCCGGACCGCTACATCGTCGTCCTCAAGGAACGGGGGTCGACCAACAACTCCGTCCGGGCCGCCGCCTCGGCGCTCACCGGCGCGAACGGTGGCACGGTCCGCCGGGTGTTCGGCCACGCCCTCAACGGTTACTCGGCCACCATGAGCCAGCGGCAGGCGGACAAGTTGGCCAGCCACCCCGACGTGGCCTACGTGGAGCAGGTCCGGCGGCTGTCGGCGAACAGCGGCACGCAGAGCAGCCCGCCGTCCTGGGGCCTCGACCGCATCGATCAGGCGTCGCCGAAGTTGAACGGCAGCTACAAGTACCCGAACACCGGCAGCTCGGTCACCGCGTACATCCTCGACACCGGAATCAACATCGACCACCAGGACTTCGGCGGTCGGGCGAGTCACGGTTACGACGCCATCGACTCCGACGAGGTCGCCCAGGACTGCAACGGCCACGGTACACACGTCGCCGGGACCGTCGGCGGCACCAAGTACGGCGTGGCCAAGGGCGTGCAGCTGGTGGGCGTACGGGTGCTCGACTGTGACGGTTTCGGCACCACCGAACAGGTCATCGCCGGTGTCGACTGGGTGACCGAGCACGCGCAGAAGCCGGCCGTGGCCAACATGAGCCTCGGTGACGTCGTCGCCGTCCCGTCCCTCGACGAGGCGGTCAACCGATCGATCGCGTCCGGCATCACCTACTCGATCGCGGCCGGCAACAGCTGGATGGACGCCTGCGAGGCATCACCGGCGCGGGTGCCGGAGGCGATCACGGTGGGCGCGACGGACCGGATCAACATGCGGGCGTGGTTCTCGAACTACGGCAAGTGCCTGGACGTCTTCGCGCCGGGCGCGAGCATCGTCTCGGCGCGGCACAACAGCAACACCAGCAGCGCGGTGTTCAGCGGCACCTCGATGGCGGCTCCGCACGTGGCGGGCGCCGCGGCGCTGCTGCTGAGCACCAATCCGGGCTGGACGCCGAGGCAGGTCCGGGACCGGATCGTCACCACCGGCCTGGCCGGCGGGGTGTACGACACGAAGGGTTCGATCGACCGGCTGCTGACCGTCGGCTCGGTCACGCCGACCCGCTACTCACACGGCTTCAAGGCCCGCTCCAACGGCAAGTTCGTCACCGCCGCCAGCAGCACCAAGCCGCTGGTGAACAACGGCACGAGCATGGGCACGGCGCAGCGGTTCGACTTCGTCGACGCGGGTAGCGGGCTGGTCGCGCTGCGCTCCAGGGCCACCGGGCTGTACGTGGTGGCGCCGAGCAACGGCACCAAGCCGCTGATCGCGAGCCACAAGACGATCGTCACGTCGGCCAAGTACACAATCGTCAACCACACCGACGGCACGGTCAGCCTCAAGTCCAAGATCAACGGTAAGTACATCACGGCTTCCACGTCCGGCAGTTCGTCGATGATGGCGAGCAAGACCTCCATCGGCACCAACGAGAAGTTCACCATCGACGCAGCGCCGCCGATCGTCAGCCTCCGGTCGAAGCCCAGCGGCAAGTACGTCGTGGCCGCGAGCAGCACCAAACCGCTGGTCCCCAGCAGCACGACCGTCACCAAGGCGGCGAGGTTCGACGTCATCAACGTGGGTGACGGCTTCTTCAGTCTGCGGGCCCACGCCAACGGCAGGTACGTGACCGCGGCGAGCAACGGCACCAAGCCGCTGGTCGCCAGCAGCACGGGGCGGGGTCTCTACGAGACGTTCGACTTCGCCAACTACAACATCGACGGAACGATCTTTCTCAGGGCCGGCGACGGCCAGGCGGTCTCCGCCGGGTCGTCCGGCACCAGCCAGCTGATCTCGAACAAGACCATCCAGTGGTCGTCCTCCGGTCTGGGGCTGGGCAACGGCGAGAGATTCACCGTCTCCACCGCCTGATCCGTCGCGCACGGCCGGCGCCCGCCGCAGCTCCCGGAATCCGGGATGCTCCGGCGGGCGCTCGCCGTTGCGGCCCCTGCTCATGGGTGGACAATGGCGGGATGCGTTGGACCGTGCTCGACTCACCGATCGGGAAGTTCTCCGTGGCCACCGACGGGCACGCCGTCTGCGGGGCGCATTTCGGTCCGGTCGGTGACGGGGCGACCGAGCCGGCTGACGAGACCTCCCGTCGGGCGGTGGCGGAACTGCGGGCGTACTTCGCCGGGGAGCTGACCGACTTCGGGGTGCCGGTGACCGTGCCGCGCGGCTCCGATTTCGAGCGGGCGGTGTGGCGGGAGATGACCCTCATCCCGTACGGCGAGACCCTCACCTACGGTGAGGTGGCCCGGCGGGTCGGTGATCCCGGAGCCGCCCGAGCGGTCGGAGTGGCCTGCAACCGCAACCCGATCCCGGTGATCGTGCCGTGTCACCGCATCATCGGCGCGGGCGGAAAGCTGGTCGGCTTCGGTGGTGGCCTGGACCGCAAGGTCAAACTGCTGGAGCTGGAGGCCCGGGTGGCCCTGCAACGCGCCTGGTCCTGATCAGCTCGGCGCGGGCAGGCAACCACCGTCGGCGATCCGAGTGCCGATCTCCACCGTGATGTCGTCCTGGCGGACGCTGCCGAAGACACACGCCCGGCCGGTCCACCCCGCGAAGATCAGCCCGTCGCCGGGACCGAGGTCGAGGCGTCCGGGCGGGCGCACGGTGACGTCGGTGAGGCCGGTGGCGGTCACCACCCGCTCCACGGCCTCCTCGTCGGGTGCGTCCCGGCCGCCCGCGGTCAGCAGATTCAGGCCCTTGAGCACCTCGGCGGCACAGGCCCCGGCACCGGCAGCCGTGGCGGGTTCGAGCGTGCCGCGCTGCCGGAAGGCGTCGTTGGCGGCCTGCTGACGGCGGAGCATCTCCTCGCGTACCCGCTCGTCGGCCATCGGATGTCCGGTGCCCAGCGGTGTCGGTACCGTCGACGCGCCGAACGGGATCGCGGTCTTCGTAGCCACCTGCGGCGGTGTGGCCGCCGCGGCGGCACAGCTGGCCTCGGCCACCGACGGCGGAGGGTCGGGCGGCACGGTGGCGCTGCCGGACCCGGCCGCCGGACGGCTGCCCGGTACGGCGCAGGCGTACAGGCTGGTGGTCAGCAACGCGCCCGCGAGCGCGGCGGCGATCCGGCGTCCCGACCTGGCGGCGTGCGTGGCGTCGGTGAGCGGCACGGCGCTCACCCTAGCGTTCCACCCTCGACCGCGCGGCCCGTGCGCGTGGCGCGGGCAGCTCGTGCGCCCCGCGACGGCGAGGGCCGGGTCCGTGCGGACCCGGCCCTCGCCGGTGCGGCGGGTGGGCGGCGCGTCCGCGCTCGTCCTCGCCGGCGCGGGACTCCGCGCCGGCGGCGGG